>NZ_LR594487.1:1073847-1113579 GCF_901686465.1 Halorubrum sp. DM2 | reverse complement strand
ATATCCTCATATGTGGCTCGGCTGTCCAAGATATGTGGCGGCTGGGGCAAGTACGCCAGCATCAATAGAGAGATTGGGTCTTTTGAGACGCACCTGATAACGTGGACTAGGACTGTAACCGCCTCTGCACAGCGTGTCGTGTCCCCGCAGAAGCCCAATGTCCATCCCGCATCAGTTCCGGCACCGACACAGCGACGGCCACCACTACAGGCTGAGTTGCCTCGGACGGAACCCCCCAAAATCAACGTGGTGACCAGTTGGACGCACAGGGAGATCATTCATTTTTAGCTAAAGACGGATGACCCGTTACTCTTCGACGTCAAGTTCGAACTGTTCGTTCTCAGTGACCGCGTTTAGTACGACATTCGTGTTCGACTCCCGGATATCCGCATCGGTGAGGAGAGATTTGATCTGATCGTTCATTTCATCGGTGTCGGTGAATTTCCCGACTGCGATGATGTCCGCGTCGCCCGTGACTTCATAGACGCTTACCATCTGCTCTTCCTGTCGAAGTTTATCAGTAATCTCCGGGAGTGCGTGCCCCTCAACCTTGAGCTGAAGGATGGCCGTTACGTCATAACCCAGCTTGTTGTAATCGACGATTGGTGTGTATCCTCGCACTGCGCCTTCGTCCTCAAGATCACGAAGATGATTAGAGACAGTCGTTACAGAAACGTCGAGTTCCTCCCCCAGGCTTCGGAGGCTGTCGCGACCGTCTCCGAGCAGAGCGTTCACCAGTTCGCCATCAAGATTTTCATACGTCATATCATTCACCCATGTTTTGTAGGTTTATAATATAACGCACGTCCACCATATTGAGACGAAATCTGTCCTGGTTTCGATAATGCGGTTTTAGTTAGGCAGCGTGATCGATGTACTCAGATTCCCATTCAGCCCGCGCTTTGATCTCTCTGGTCCCTCGACGAGTGGTGGTGTACTCGTTGGTCCGTCGATCACGTTGACTTTTTTCAACGAGTCCCTTCTCGACAAGTGTGTCGAGATTCGGATAGAGCCGACCATGATGGATCTCTTTTTCGTAGTAGTCTTCGAGTTCCTCCTTGATCGCGAGCCCGTGTGGATCCTCAAGCCCGGCAATAACATACAGGAGGTCGCGCTGAAAGCCAGTGAGATCGTACATCGTTCCCGTTTCGGTTCATGTTTTTGAAATACTGTCGGTTGTTGAAATCTCAATTACATTCATGAGAGGTGCCCACTGAGCCCAAAAACAAATATTTGATCTACAATAGTTTAGGCTACAATAGGTTAAACTACACTATCGACAGCTATATGTTTGCGACGAATCACACGCGACTATGGGAGAGTTCATCAACCGAGATGAGGAACTCACGCGGCTCCAAAGTTTGTATGCGAGTGACACCGCGGAACTTGCCGTGGTATGGGGGCGGCGTCGAATCGGTAAAACCAGGCTCATCGCCGAATCGATTCGTGGACGAGACGATACGGTATATCACCAAGCAACAGAAACAACTGCAAAGAGCCAGCTAGATGCATTCGTCACTGACGCCCGAGAGACATATCCCGACATCGAACGCCTCCAGCGGGATTGGGAAACGCTACTCGAGTATCTCATCGCTCACGATGCCATCATTGTGTGTGACGAATTCCCGTATCTTGCTGATGCGGATTCCGAACTTCCCTCGCTCATTCAGCGATTGTGGGATCACGACATCGAGGATTCCGCGGTCACACTCGTGCTTACGGGCTCAGCGATCGGGATGATGTACGATCTCACGCTCGATGGAAGTGCCCCACTCTATGGCCGTATCTCACAGAACCCGAGTGGAAAATTTCCCATCTCGACACTCGATTTTGGCGCTGCAATGGAGTTTTTCCCAGACTACGAACCGACAGAGCAGGTGTTCGCGTACGGCGTTTTTGGTGGCGTCCCCCACTATCTCCAAGCAGTTGATGATACACAGTCACTCGGAGAAAACATCACTCGAACGCTCCTCCAACAGCAAGGGAGCCTCCACGAGGAACCCGAACACATTCTCCGAATGGAGATCGACGAGGTCAACCGATTCTTCGCGATCCTTGAGGCGATTGCCAAAGGCAACCGCACACGAAACGATATCGCCGGTGATGCTGGGATCGATACCAACAGTTCGAGCTACTATCTCGATCGGCTAGAAGACCTGAAACTCATCGAACCGGATTATCCGGTGACCGCAGATCCGACACGAAGTCGAAAGCGTCGGTATCGAATCAGCGATAATCTGTTTCGCTTCTGGTTTCGGTTTGTTCACGGTCGGAGTGGCCGATACGAACTCTATGATGAAACGGCCTACAGCGACTTAGTTGAACCTGAGCTTCCAGACTTCGTGAGCGAGACGTTCGAACAGCTTTGCCAACAGGCTGTCCCAAAGCTCTATCCGAACCTCCGTTTTCTCGAACGTCCCGGGAGCTGGTGGCACCAAGAACATGAGGTTGATGTTGTCGGACTCACCTCAGGGGGAACGCTCCTTACAGGAGAAGTCAAGTTCACTACCCAGCCAATCGGGTACGATGTCCTCTCTCGACTCCGAGAGGAGGCCACACTAATCGACTGGACGCCCCCTGAAGGAGGGGATCCTGAGTATGAGTTCGCGCTTTTCAGCCGGAGTGGGTTCAAGCGGTCAGTGCAGGAGGCTGCTACCGAAGATGAAGCGCTCCAATTGTACTCTCTTGACGATGTCGTCAAAATTCTCGAGTGACAGAAAGTTCGACCCATCACGAGCGTGGCGGGATCCGAATGTCGTCACCAACCTCGTACAAATAGCCCTTCAGGAGTAACTGTTCGATAATATCGCGCGCATCAGCAGGCCTGATTTCCTGTTCTGCCAAGTATGTGATCGCCATCTCACGGGTAACCGGATCGGTATCGCCCAGCTCCTCAAGATACACCTCAAGATGATCGAGGACATCTTCTTCGGCTGGCGCGATAGGCCGCCGCGAATTCGCCATTACCAGCAACTGTGAAACCCAGGTAGTAGGGTATTGGGGTCACCGTCGACCGATCAAGCATCGATCGGAACCGGGAACCACGTCTATCCCACCCCCGACCGAGTACTTGTCGACGAAACGATCGATCGACGTTCCGGCTATAGTTATGATCCGTCGCTTCGCTCTCGCTGTCCCGTTATGCGGCCGACGGCATCGGTTTCGAGCGAGCGTCGGTGACGCGTCACCGCAGCATCAACGGCCGCCGTCTGGGGATCGCTAAGTTGGGACCCAACGGCGGGGATCGGCCGCCAATCGGCGTCGTCGTGTTCGGCCGACAGCGACACCTGCCGTCGGGGGGCGCGACAGTAGTAGTACGCGGCGAACCGCCCGTTTCCGTCATCGTTCACCCACGCAAGCGTGTGTACTGGGGCGACCACCTCCGGCTCGAGCGATGTCTCTTCACGGAGCTCGCGCTCAAGTCCGTCGACAGCGTTCTCTCCACGGTCGAGTCGCCCGCCGGGGAGCTCCCATCCGCCGTCGGAGGCCCGCTTAACAACCATCACGTGGTCGTCGGGTGTGACGACGACACCGCGTTGGGTGACCGTGGCGTGCAGCGGCGTTTCGGTCATTGGTTGGATCGCAGTTGGGAGATGTCTCGACGCGACTCCGGGGGCACACGTTCGAGGGCCACCCGTGACACGCTCCTGCGCGACACATCGGCCGCCATGCCGTCGATCTCGACGAGACCCATGCGTATGACTCTTTGACCGGTCGTATTAATGTTATCCCAACTACATAATAGCGTATCCGATCGCTGCAGCATCGGCCAGAGCCGCTTCATCGGAAATCAGCTCGCCGTCTCAAAGACCGCGACGTCCTCAACGGTTAGCCCGTCTTCTGCCGCCCTCGACTCCCCGGAGACAAGATCCGTCGCATCGACCGTCCCATCGATCCCGACCGTAGCCGTTTCAGAGCCAAAGTTGAGGAGGACGACGTAGCTCGCGTCCCCGTTCTCGCGGCCGAAGGCGACGACGTCGTCGGGCTCACTCGTCTCGTATTCGACGCGGACGAGATCGCCCTCAACCCCGAGCGCCGGGTGGTCGTCGTGGAGCGCAAGCATGTCGTCGTAGTGCGACCGGATCTCCTCGCGGGCATCGTCCCACGCGAGCGGATCGCGGTTACCCCGCTGTCCCAGCTCTTGACCGCCGTACAGCATCGGGATCCCAGGGAGGGTGAACAGCGCACCGGCGGCGGCCTTTACGGCGTCGTCACCGCAGTCGACCACGTACCGCGTCTCGTCGTGATTCTCTAAGTAGAGCATGAACGCGGCGTGGTCGGGGAAGCCGGAGCGCGCCCGCCCCTCTACCGCGTCAAGGAGCGACTCCGCAGGCTGGTGGCCGGACCCGACCTGCCGGAGCGTGAAGTACAGCGTCGTGTCGAAATGGACGTCGAACATCCCCTCGTGGAAATCGGCGATGTACGGGATCGTCTCGTCCAGCAACAGGAACTCCGGATCCTCGGCTTTGAGCCGGTCTCTGAGTTCCTTCCAGAACGACTCCGGGACCGCCCAGGCCATATCACAGCGGAAGCCGTCGGCGACCTCGGCCCACGTGTCGGCCGCATCGAGGAGGTGTCGCCGGACCTCGAGGCTGGTGAAATCGAAGTTGGTGATAAGCTCCCAGTCGAAATACGTCCCCGGCTCGCCGGAGTCCTGCCACTCGTAGCGGTCGCGGTACTGTGCGTCAGGGTTCCGGTAGGCGTCTTGGAACCACTCGTGATCGCGCGCAGAATGGTTCAACACGAGATCGAAGAGCACCACCATCCCGCGGTCGTGGGCCGCGTCGACGAACGCCTCGTAATCGTCGCGGTCGCCGAGATCGTCGGCGATGGCGAAGAAGTCCGTGATGTTGTACCCGTGGGGCTTCCCATCGTGTTGTAGCACGGGCGTGAGCCACAGGCAGTCGACGCCGAGCTCCTCGAGGTAGTCGAGCCGGTTTTCGAGCGCCCCGAAGGTTGTCTCGGCCTCCTCGTCGTCGTCCGCGTACCCGCGGACGTAGATCTCGTAGAGCGTGCTGTTCGTGGCCCACTCGGGCGGCTCGTTGAGCCGAGTGACGCCGAAGTCCGCGCCGTCACCGAGCCGATCGACGCTAACCGCGTCGGCGACGCTATAGCTCGCGCCGACGGCGACTCCGTGGACGCGGATCCGCTCATCGATCGCTGCGAGCGGGACTCGGAGTTCGCGGTCGTCGACTGTCGCGTCCTCGCGAGTCACGTCGTCCCGGTCGTCAAGGAGGAACTCCACGTCGAGATCGGCGGCGTCACGTGACGAGTCCGGATGTGGCGTCGGGGTCGCCCGAATGACGGCCTCGTCACCTTCGATTTCGGCGTCGAGCCTGACACGGGGACGCCCATCCTCATCTTCGGTGGGTTCGGCGCGTGTTCCGGATCCGGATCCAGAAGCGAAGCCGCTCTCGCCACCACTCTTTCGGGCCGAGCCACTCTTGCCGCTATAGCCGCTCTTTCCGCTTCTCCCGCTGTACCCGCTCTTGCCGGCGACGCCGGCAGTCCCGGCTCCTTCGCCGGTAGGCCTGTGATCGCCTGGGAAGACCCGGATCGTCAGGTCGTGGCTCTCGACCGGCGTGTCGAGCGTCACCGTGTAGCGTCCGGGGACGTCCGGGACGAACTCTTCGACGGCCTCACCGCCGACGGTCGCCTCACTCGCGCTCGGGGCCTCAGTGACCGCCCACCGATACGTGGCCTCGAGGACCGGGTCGCGAGGGGCTAGCTGTACCACGTCGCCGACGGCGGCGAACTGCGGCGGGCCTGGATGATCCATTCGGTACGTGTCAACTCGGGAACTTCGGGCTTAGGTGTTCGGAATTGATGGTAAATAGATATAATCGTTGTTGCTAACTAATCCCCGTGTCGAGAATCGTTGTTCACGTCGTTTTCGAGGATTTCTCAGAACCGGTTTCGTTTTAGATATTCGATAATATCTGCGACAACAGGCACAAATTTCCTGTTTCCGCGTGATCGACGGCGGAGACAGTCATCCAGGGATGTGTTGGCTTTTCATGGGCTCTGGCATACTCACTTCCGTAGCCGGAACAAAGCTGTTCGTATGAGTAACGACGTACCAGATGAACAAACAGCGAGAGAACTCGCAAACACGTATGCTGACAGCGAGTGTATCGGTCAACTTGGAGATGTCACTGATATTGAAGAACGTGACACTGAATGGCTTGTCGAGTTCGAGACGCACACACTCTCTGACACCTATACACACCACGTTCGGATCACGAAATCCGTCGGGAACGTGATTTCACACGACCGGTTAAGTCGATTCGAATGATTTCACCAGTAGATGAGACACTGCTCACTGGTCTGCTTAGGGAGTTTAGCAATGTTGCGCTCTCCGGCCAGCCTTTATTATTGGATGGAGCGTATCGACCTCTAATGGCTGAAATCGTCTCGACGAACGATACCCTAGGTGGTGCGCCCCGAATCGAAGGGAGGCGTATCGGCGTCCACCACATCGCAAAGCGAGTGCTTGACGCTGGAGAATCCCCCGAACAGGTCGCCGCCGACTATGATCTCGACATTGCCGACATCTACCGCGCCTTAGTATACTATTATGACCATGCCGACGAGATGCGGAAGGTCCAAGCTAAGCGCCAGTCAGTCCCTAATGAATTATCTATTGTTCGTGGTCCTGAGGACCTAGACACGACAACCCAGTCAGAGCCCGAAGCATGAGGCTGCTGGCGGACGAGCACGTGCCACCAGCTATTGTTTCTGCGCTCCGTGGAGAAGGGCACGATGTTGCTGTCGTTGGAAATGACGTTGAGTTAGGCTCTGAAGACACGGTTCTCTTAGAGTATGCACGTGAAACTGATCGGCTCATTCTGAGCGAGGATACTGATTTTCGCGGGGCCGACCCAGAACTGAACGTTGAAGATCATCCCGGCATCATCGCTTGCGATACAGCTGCTTCGGCGGGCGAAATCGCTGCGGCCATTCGACGAATAGAGATGTATACTGACGAGCTCGTTGGAACCGTTCTCTACGTCCCAGGCAACTGGCTGTGACTACCTTGGCAGCATCAAAAGCCTGCTAACAAACTCGGGTTACGACCCATTTTCACGTTATCAATCGGACGGATCAGGAAGCGACTCCATCGCAGCCTCCCGATCAAACGTATACGTTCCGTACTCAGGGCGTTCAAAGCCTAGAAGGTCATCGTACAGGCGTTCAACTGTGGATGCCCAGAGCGCCCCGGCAGAGCCGTACGTGTCAGGATTCCGTTCGTACAACTGCTCCCGTAATTCGCTTGCTTTGAGTGGTTCCTGATCGTCTAGGATCTGAGCAGCATCCAGCAATACAGTGCGAGCACCGTCACTTTGTGGTCCGTTCTCGTCAAGCCACTGTTTGAACTTGGTGAGAGATCGCGGTTCGTCAGCTGATGGCTGTTCTGTCGTCGATGGGTGGTGATCCGAAGGAGCCTTATCCGAGGTTGAACTCACGGAGAGAGAGGTGCCTGTTGGTTGGTCATCATTGAGATGGAATTGTTCGACTTCTTCCTCGAGATCGCTAACTCGTTGTGTGAGCTCATCATGGTAGTCGGCCAGTTCGTCGATGGTCTGCTCTATCTCGTCAACTTGTGCGCTATCGGTTGTCGCGGATGTGTCCTCTGCCGTCGCGATCTGACTGATGTCGGGGCGATGAAACAGGAGGTGGCGGATGTATTCTGAGCGGGTACTAAATCCTGCTTCGTCCGATTCAGCATCCAACTCTTCGAGGAGGTCGGTTGGTAGTCGAAGTGTAATCGGTTCCATATCGTATCAACTACAGTGGTGGTGGTCCTGCTTGCTCATAATGATTTGTAGTCGATCCGGTATTGGATAGGTTATGACTTATTTCTCGTAATGGGACCAATATCGAATCGAATACAAGAGCGGATTTTTATGTAACCGACTGGAATTTGGCATATTTCCTCATGTTTTGTTAGACATCCGTTGTGAGAAAAAGAAGTCGTGAACGTTTCGTGTCGTTCGTAACTTAACTGTTAGGTGTCGATTCAGTTTCACTGGGGGTTGCGATGTCCTTTTATATCAGCTGAACCCCCTTTCGTTTCCAGTCGAAATCACAGGAAGGCGGAGGGTCCCCGGTAATCTTATTAACATCGGGGAATTAGAGACGTTTGCCTACGTAGCGGTGGGTAGTCAATTGCTACCCACCAAACCGCCACGCTCAGTAGCTGTAGCTGTCATTCTTACACAGAGCATCAGCAGCGAATCCTGCCGTACATTCCTATATAAAAGGTTACGGTAGCGGGGTGAAAGTGAAAACGCAACCACCCACCCCCGTTACTTATACTTACTGTCGAACAGAATCACCATACGGCAAAAGCTTTTTTAATGGGGGTCAGCTACGCTTGGACGGGTTGGTATCCCACCGCTACGTAGGCATCCCCTGCCCACCGCGCGCCGAGCGCGGCAGGAGGACGGCGGGAATTACCACGACCGCTGAGAGAGTCGGGGCGACCGGCGATGATCTCTCCGGCATGCTCGCCCGCAGACGGACCGAACGCTCGGGCCGCGAGTGACACGTCTGTGTCGCTCATCCCGTACTCGAGTCCGTCACAGCGGCGGCTGCGGCCTTACGGTCGGCCCAACGTCGCCGGGTCAAAGGCGACGGGAGATTAACATGAGTGACGATCCCGCCAACGGTACGACCGAAGTTGTAGAGCTCGACGACCTCGCTGAGTCCATCCAGAGCGGCCAGGACATCATCGAGTCTGTCGAAGACGATATTCCCGCGAACGCACTCGTCGCCCTCGAGACTGTCGAGGACGATGTGGAAGGCCTAGAGGACACCGTGGAGCACGTCGACGGGACTCTCCCCAGCGACTTCGAAGCGGATGTCCAAGCCACGCAGGACGACGTCAACGACCTGCAGGAGACGCTCACGACTGCCGGCGTCGACCCCGACCTCTTCCGCAAGGTAGAGGATCTTGAGGACACCATCGAAACCATCGAGGACCGCGCCGTCGACGCACGCGACCAGTACGGTGTGAAAGTCGACAACGCCCCCGTCGAGTTCTTCGACGAGGCCACCCCGACCGCCGAGTCAATCCTCTCGCGGTTCGGCAAGAACACCGACGACGCACTCGTCGAGGTCGGCACTGAGAACACCTACAGCGGCACGGACGAGGTGGACCTTAGTGACCCTGGCGTCGAACGGTTCACAAGCCAGCCCCGCACTCCGGGCAACGCCTGACATGGCCGTCGACGAAGACCAGACTGCCACGGAGGCGGGCGACAGCGACGGGTACGGGGGTAACTACAATGAGACGTGCCCGATCCCGCCGGCCACCGTTCCAGACGAGCGTCTGGATGACGACTTCAAAGGCGCTGTACACGCGCTCAGGCGCGAGCGCGACAGCACACATGGCCAGCCGACCGTCGTCGACACCGACGGTAACCAGGCGCTGATCTGGCTTGGCGAGTACGACCTCCACACATACTGCGAGCGATGGGACGACTCTAGCGCAGAGCTCTACATACTCGTCGACCAGTCGTTTGATGGGAGCGACCCACACTGGGTCATCATGGCGCCCGCCGTTACCGTCGACGGCCAGGATGTCGGCGACATCCAATGCCGTAGTACGTTCGCAGACCCAAATGGCAGCCACTACGACAAGGTCGAGAAAGTTCTGGAGGTCGCTGACGAAGACAGTGGAATAGCGTTCAGTTGGCGGTGGGCAAAAATGAACCGCCAGCCGACGCGGATGCGTGACCTCGCCGATGCCCACACTCTCGTGCAGTTTCTCCTGCGGCTGGACGAAACGGAGGGAACAGCATGAGCGGCCGCGACGACGCGCTCCCAGATCCCTATCCTGTCGGGGATGCTGCGGAGTTCCATGTTGCCATGACCCAGGACATCCAGCAGACGCTGTACGGCCACCTCCGACCTGAGTACGCTGATCGGCAGCCAGAGGGGTCCAAGTACCAGCCCGACCGCTACGAACAGGGCGTGATTACGACCCTCACGCGCAGCACTGGTGACTCCCGAGTCACATACATCGTCGACGACGTCGTCCCGCCCCAGACAGAGAACGATGTCCATGTCCGGGACGGGAGCCTGAAGCTCAGTCCGGCATACCGAGCGCGAGCAGCGACTACCATCGAGCACGACCCGCGGAAGGGTATCGCATACTTCCACTCCCATCCGGGATGGAGCGCGTATCCCTCCAAGCCGGACCTAGAGGCAGACCCGATGCGGCTTGAATCCAACGCCGAACGTCTCGGGGCTGACCGCCCATTCGGCGCCGGCATCATCGCAAGCAAACCTCGGCGGGAAACCGACCAGCCAGAGTGGAGCTTCCGCGCCTACGACTTCACTACTGGCAGCCCTCCGGAGAAGACGGAGGCAACCGCCGTGCGCGTGCTCGGTACGTCTCCCGTCGAGAAGCTTCGGAACGGGCCATTCCTCGAGAAGTTCGAAACCACCTTCAGCGCACAAGGGCCCGCCGGTCCCGGCCTTGGGTCGGGGACGGTCGCCCACGACAGCACGCTCGAACTGTGGGGTGAACGTGGGCAGGCCCGTCTCAGTGGTATCCGCGTGGCCGTCGTCGGGTGTGGCGGTGTCGGGTCACTACTCGCTGAGCAGATCGCGCGCCTAGGCGTTGGTGGCGCCATATTCGTTGACTTCGATCACCTGAAGGGGGCAAACCTGAACCGCGCCTACGGCGCGTCCCGAGAGGACGCCCGGTCGAACGTCCGGAAGGCCGATCTCGCCCGTAACATCGCCGAAGAGGCCGCGACAGCACCCGGATTCCAAGCACGAGCAGTCCACGGCAGCATCATCGAGGACGCCAACAAAGACCACAGCGCGCTCGGCGCAGTGCTGGACTGTGACATCATCCTGAACGCCGCGGACCCGCACTGGGTCCAGAAGGTCGTCGACCGGGTGGCCTACGCCCACCTCATACCCGTTGTCTCCGGTGGGACGCACCTCCAGGTCGACGAGGAGACTGACAAGCTCGCGGCGGGTGCGCGGTCGACAGTCGAGACCGCTGGCCCAGGTATGGCATGCCTCCACTGCCTCGGAGCGTGGAAGCAGGGCGACCGACGATCTGGGGTCGTCCGGGACCGACAGCCACCTCAGGACCGCGCGGACAACGGTGGGCTGTACGTACAACGGGAACCCGGCGAGGCTGACGACGGCAGCGACGAGCTGCGTGACCCAAGCGTTGTGACGACAAACGGACTGGTGGCGTCGCTAATGATGGAGCGGTTCCAGGCGCTCGTCGTCGGGACGTCGACATCGACGTTCGCGGGGCGCCAGGTCTACCGACCGAGCACGGGGGAGATACAGTGGCAGACGGCGGACGGCGACCGCCGCACCCGCTGTAAGGACGACTGCGAGAAGGGCCGGACAGTCGGTCTCGGCGACTACGTCGACCTAGACACTGGCGAAGACTACGACCTCCGCGTGGAGAACCCCGACGTTCGCTAGAGCGTCGGCTACTTTAGGCCGTTAATCGAATCTTAAAATTGTATGGCCGAGAAGCCCTCATTAACACAATGTCAACTACTGTTGGAACGGGAAAGTGGGGGTCAGAATAGTAGACGGATTCTTCGCTGTATCAATTTCACAGACCAATAAGAATATTACCCGTGCCAAATTATCTTGTAGTAACAGGAGCAGAGACCACACTATGTCCCCCACTATCACATTTGGCCACAGTGCGGCTGAAACAGTGGCCAGTGAATTCGGGCTTGAGGTCAGAGAAGATGGCTATCTCGTCGACGAAGAAGGAGATCCCGTCATTCCTAGTGGGAGCGATGAGCCGATGACTCTCGAGGAGTTTTCCGGGACAGGTGTTGGTTCTCGGGTTTTCATAAAGGACGATTTCAACTCCGTCTCAGAATACGTTGAAGAGCACCGTTCCGACATCTGAGATGGCGGATAGCGGAGAAGAAGAAAACGCGAACCTTGTTGAGACAGCTATCCGGCTAGTCCGATCTGAGCAAGTTATCGCAGTCAAGGACCGAATTTTTGAGGTTGCTACGAGGGGATTCAGGGCAGTATTTTCCCATACGATCTCTGCTGACGAAGGGCCGAAGACGATCTACAATCAGGATATTCTAGAACACCCTGAGCAAGAGATAAAGATCGTCGAGAAGGGTGAGAGCGTTGAACCCTTCCAAGAAATTGAAGTCGATGGGGAAACAGTCATCGAGCTCAACCTCGACGCCTTTAGTGAGGAAGGTAAGCGAGAAATTCTGGACGAGATCATACCAACGGAATCTGACCAAGGGCGGTTTCTCAAACACGAACAGGAGCAAGAGTTTGAGGTCGCCGAACAGGCCCGAAAAGATGAGAAGACCAACGAGATTTTAGACTACTTCTCATCGTATCTCTCTTCTCGCCAGCTGAAGCTACTACGTAGAAGCCAAAGTATCCGTATTGCCTGGGAAAGAGAAGATCGATATACTCCCCGGCGAACGATACAAAAATGGAAGAACGATCTGAAGCAACAATTTGGCGACTCCGCCAATATTGTCTCAAACTTCTGTAGCTCTGGGTACTACGACGAAGGGGGAGTTCTTCGGCATATTATGGACGATCTCTCCTCCGAATACGAGGACCCCGAACAGATACAAGAAGAATACGAAGAAATCGTACTAGAGCATCCCTTCGTTGTCTATGTTGGAAGATATGATACTCCAGAAAGAGTGAAAGAACAGGCCCGAACACGCATATCAGAGTACGATTCACACGTATACATGATTCCATACATCGATATACGCGCTCAAGGACGCGATAATAGGCAGACTGCGGAGCAGGCACTAGAACGGCTTGAGGGGGAATTTTCAACCCTTCCGGTCGAAACAATTGAAGACGATCGAGAGTTAGTCTATCGCATCGATCCGGAAAGTACAGAACCCCTTTGAGATATGTCTGCAAGCGATCTCAACGACCTTCTCAATACCCCGAAGCTGTTTCTTTTCCTACCAGCAGTCAACCACACACTGCTAGTAGCCACGACAACCCGGAGCTATGAGTTTGTTCTCTGTCTGGTGGCCGTCGCTTCATCAGCTGTTGTTTATAATATACTGGACGGGATTCCCGTTGGTCAGGCCGACAAAGTCGGTCTCTCGACGACAGCAATGTTTGTATCTGGTGGTATCGCCTGGCTTGTGACGTTAGGATTCAGCCTTCTCAGACTCAAAGACGCCTTTTCTCAACAGTGGATACTCCACGAGGTGCTATTCTTTGGGACGGTTGGGTTTGTTTTCGTCGTTCTAAGTCACCTCTTTTTGCTGACTGAGGATGAATATGAGAACGTCCTCTGATCTGGAACAAAGGAGTCCGCGAGTTCGTCCTCACTCGAGGAGTTGGACGCCCTCCATCGAACGGTTCGTCTGCCGTGTTTCTGGTGACAGTCGCAGCGAACGTCGTCCCGCTCGTCAGTGTGTTCTACCTCGGACGGAGCGCACAAACGTTTGCGGTCGTCTACGCGATCGAACAGGTCGTCTCCGTCCCGTTCGCCGGGGTGAAAGCGCTGTTCGCACGCCGCCCGCCAAACTACGACGAGCTGAAGCGCTCTAGCGAGGACGACCCGCTCAAGTCCGACGAGCGGGACGGGGTCACCGTCGGACCAAGCAACCTCACCCGCCGTCGCGGGAGCGTCGCGGTCGTTGACCCTCTCCCGCCGATCTACCCCTGAACGTCCCGTTCGTCGTGCGGGCGTTCGGGGCTGCCGTGGCGCTCGTCGGGATGTTCCTCTTCGTGTTGGGCCGGTTCGTCGACGTGCCGGCGAGTGTCGTCTTCTTAGTCATCTCCCACGTCGGCGTCGTCAACCGCGAGTACTTCCGGAAGCGACGCCATGAGACGAGCACTCCCCGAGACGTGGTTGCGAGCGCGACGACCGAGGCTGGGCTGGCCGTGGTGGTACTCATGTTCGTGATTGTCGGCGGCCCGTTCGGCGTCGTCGCCCTCAGATCAGCGTGGCAGTAGGCGCTCCCGGCCGCCTGAGCCGATGTTGACGATAGGCGGAATGGGAGCCCTGATTCAGGAAGGGACGTCAGCGGCGCTGTCAGACACACTGTGGTACTCGTCGAGGAGGATAGACGTTCAGGGACTCTCTGTATATTTATTACCTACAATCTCTTACAGTCGACTACAAACAGATATTCTCATGCCTATCGACCTCCGAACACACGACTCTTCCGACGACATCCATATCGATCCGAGTACAAACAAGGCTGCGATTATCCAACTTCTCTATACGAACCCAAACTACGGGTTCACGCCCTCCGAAATCCACGACCGACTCGATAACATCCCAAAAGGAAGTATCACTGGTACGCTCACCCGTCTGTTCAACGACGGCGACATCGGCAAGACCGCTGACGGCTACTACCACGCCCTCGAGAACCGTGACGATCTCCGGCGATTCGCCCGTGACCTCGTTCAAGTCCGGGATCTCACTGCCCGCTACGACGATGACTTTTCTCCTGCCGACATCGAGCAAATGGATGAAGGATGCCCGAGCGGCGCACAGTCCGAGATCAGACAGTACAGTTGTGTCAACGACGAACCGGCACCCGAAGACTGGATCGCGAGTACCGACGATTCCGAACAGGCGTAGCGACCCGCTATATCCGGGTATTTTCAGGGAGATCTCGTCTTCAGAGTCGACCCAGACGGGAGCGCATACGAACTACGTCCTGTCGTCGCCACCTCGGATGCTGACCGGCCCTACCTAGCAGAGGAAGCGACCATCGTTAGTCTCAGCACGAAGGTCGACGAGCGGTACAGCCACTTGACGTTAGTTCTCACGAACGACGTCATCGACAATGCTCACCTCAAGGAGACCACGTACGCCCTCCCCGTGAGCGACCTCGTAATCTTACATTGGCTAAACACCAACTGTACTGGATGCCTTACAAACTAGTCGCGAGGGTGACTGTCACCGGGAATGTCGAAGGGCTGTTACCGATAGCGTTTGTCACCATAGACGAGATACATCGGCCAGGACACTACGGGGGCTCGCTGCTTGCGTACGCACCAGTCGGCTTTCTCGTAGTCGCGGCCGGTGCCGTGGAGCTAGCGATCGCTGGCGGCGCCGTCGCAGTCGCCGGAGCAATGATCCCCGACTGGGACCAACGTGTACCGTTTGTCCGCCACCGTGGGCCAACGCATACCGTGTGGTTCGCACTTCTTGTCGGTACCATTCTCGGCGTCGCTGGGGCTCTCGTCGGGAGTAGTGTGGGTGTCGGCGGTGCCATCGCGCTCGGCGGTTTCGGATTCGTGGTCGGCGCCATAATCGTTATTGGACACCTTCTCGCGGATGTCCTCACGCCGATGGGTATTCGTCCGTTCGAACCGCTCCGAGACGACACGTACACGCTTGATATCGCGAAGGCAGCGAATCCTCTCGCGAATTATGCGCTCCTCGCTCTCGGGGCCGTCACCTCGGTGATCGCGTTCCTTACCGGCAGTGTTGTTGCTGGTGCCCTTGGCTTCTGAACAGCAGGTGAAGCCCTCACGACACATTCAAGCTGGCGTATAGAGATTCCCGCAGTACGCTGTGAACTACCGAGGGTGAACTGTTCTCGGGTACAGCAGTTCAGTCACTCGCCGTGGTCAATATACTTAGCTTCCCATTCAGCCCGCGCTTTGATTTCTCTGGTGCCTCGGCGAGTGGTAGTGTATTCGTTGGTTCGTCGATCGCGCTGACTTTTTTCAATGAGTCCCTTCTCAACGAGTGTATCGAGATTTGGATAGAGCCGACCATGATGGATCTCTTTTTCGTAGTAATCTTCGAGCTCGTCTTTGATCGCGAGCCCGTGTGGGTCCTCAAGCCCTGCAATAACATACAGGAGATCGCGCTGAAAGCCAGTGAGATCGTACATCGTTCTCGTTTCGAGTTATATTCATGAAATACTATCGATTTCTGGTATATCAGCAGCATCGAACCATCTGGTGGGAGACTGTTGTATTTGGTACAGGCGTGAACTACGCGATTGGAGACAGAAGAGTTCGATAGACAACAGACGTATCAACTCGTCACGAGCGTGGTGGAATCCGAATTTCGTCACCAACCTCATACAGATAGCCCTTCAGGAGTAACTGTTCGATAATATCGCGCGCATCAGCAGGCCTGATTGCCTGTTCTGCCAAGTATGTGATCGCCATCTCACGGGTAAGCTGATCGGTATCGCCCAGCTCCTCGAGATACGCCTCAAGATGATCGAGGACATCTTCTTCAGCTGGTACGATGGGCCGCCGCGAATTCGCCATTGCCAGTACCTATGAAACGCAGACGGTAGGATATTGGGGTCATCGCCAGACCCCCATCCCCACACCGTTTTTCCAGTGTTTATCGTGCTAACGATTCGCAGAGACACCACACCGATTTTCCAGTGTTCTCACCAGATTTCACTATTCATGGACCCCCCACACCGGTTTTCCAGTGTTCTTCGAACCTTTATCTGTCTTCCTCGCGTAGTGACATGTGGACTATTCACATGAAACTCGCATTGATCGGGGTTGGACAGGCGGGCGGGAAGGTGGTCGGCGAGTTCTTGGCCTACGACGCACGGACGGGTGCGGATATTGTTCGTGGAGCGATCGCCGTCAACACGGCAAAAGCAGATCTTCAAGGCATAGACCACCTCTCGACAGACCGCCGAATCCTGATCGGACAGTCGCGAGTGAAGGGCCACGGTGTGGGCGCCGATAACGAACTGGGCGCGGAGGTTGCCGAAGAAGATATCGGCGAGATCCTCGGAGCGCTTGACTCGGTACCAATCCACGAGATCGACGCGTTCCTCGTTGTCGCAGGGCTCGGTGGCGGGACCGGATCAGGTGGGGCGCCCGTGATCGCCAAGAACCTCAAACAGATCTACACCGAACCCGTGTACGGGCTCGGAATTCTCCCCGGCAGCGATGAGGGTGGGATCTACACGCTGAACGCCGCCCGATCGCTCAAAACGTTCGTCGACGAGGTGGATAACCTCATGCTGTTCGACAACGATGCGTGGCGCAGCTCTGGCGAGTCCGTTGAGGAAGGGTTCGACGCGATCAACGAGGAGCTCGTCCAGCGGTTCGGCGTGCTCTTCAGTGCGGGTGAAGTGGTCAAGGGAAGCGACGTCGCCGAGAGTGTGGTTGACTCCTCGGAGATCATCAACACGCTCAAAGGTGGCGGGATTTCCTCGCTCGGCTACGCCGACGTCGCGGTGGACGAGCCAGAGCGGAAGGGGTTGCTCTCGCGGCTCCGCGGTGATTCCGATGACGGGATCGACAGTACAGAGGCTACTAATCGGATTACGAGTCTCGTTCGGAAGGCGACCCTTGGTCGACTTACGCTCCCGTGTGAGGTGAACGGCACCGAGCGGGCACTGCTCGTTATCGCCGGCCCACCGGCCTATCTCAATCGAAAGGGAATCGAGCACGGTCGCAAGTGGCTCGAAGAACAGACCGGGTCAATGGAAGTCCGCGGTGGGGACTATCCACGACGTAGGGGAGGAACGGTCGCAGCGCTCGTGTTGCTCGGCGGTGTGACGAACGTTCCACGGGTGAAAGAGCTTCAGCAAGTCGCGATCGAAGCACAACAGAATATCGGTGAGATCACCGGCGAAAGCGAGGACAAGTTCTCGGAGCTGATGGATAGCGACGGGGAACTAGAGTCGCTGTTTTGAGGCTGTAGTTGACTCGCTTCATTGCCTCCGCTGGGAGGTTCTCAAGTTCTTCCAAGAGCTTGTGCTACGAGGGGTACTCGCGAATCACGGTCAAGCCCCCCAAAGCAATACTTTCACTCCGCTCGCCCGAACTATAAGTCACAGAGCGCGTAATCCGAGGTGAGGGAGCAGAGCTGGCTCGACTGCGACGACCGGATCAGCTCCAAAACAGTGTCACACGCTCCCTCTCCCCCAAAAAGAGCGAATGACCTCTAATAATCCAGAGGCAGTCCGTGGCACCTGCTCGTTCTGCGGTGAGAGAGTTACCGACCGACACGCGATCATCCACTATGAAACAGCCGGCGGTGAACCGGGTATATGGGCCGAATACCCCGACTGTGGCGAGATCGTCGATCCCATCAATGCTCAGTAAACAGTTCATCCAGCAGATCGTCAGCCTCGAGCCGTCATCGATAACGCACCACGAGTGCCGTCACTATGGATACAGCGTGGAGAAGGATGTCGAAGAATGTCCACAGTGTGGCTCTCACGAGATTTCGGCCTACAATCTTGAGTAGCTCCCGCGTTATCGCATGTTAAGACAAGAAGGGATTACGCTCTGTGAGTTCGGACTAACTCTTTGAGCTCCGATCTACTGAGAGGTTCAATCTCACCACGGTCACCATTATCGGTGTAGAAGATCGAAGCAGAGACCGACCGATCTGGATATTGGTCGACGACAACGTGGTAGTAGATACTGAGTTGCTTCGTATACTCCTCTTCGGCGTGAGTCGAGAGATCGGTCTTGTAGTCGACGATGTCAACGTGGTCAGGAGTAACGTGGAGCAGGTCGATGATCCCACCGATCGTCACTTCCTCGTCGTCGACGGTCAGCGGGAGGAACGCATCGATTTCGGCGATCTTCTCGCCGTCGAGTGACTCCAAGAAGTCCCGTACGTTCTCCTTATCGGAGTTGTCACCGGTGTCGACAGTCTCACCAAGCACATACCGCTCTGCGAACTCGTGGACCTCCGATCCGAATTCCATCCCTCGACCACCGGTATCCCCTTCGAAAACGGCATCATCGATGAACGTATGCGGAGAGTAGCTTGCTGGCCCATCAGGATCCGGAATGTCAACGGTAAACGGTGATGACTCGTTATCTACTGCGCTGAAGGACGACAGATCCGGGTCGACTGTTTCGATATTAACGGGGAGTTCATCAAGGAACACATTTGGATTCTCACCGCCGGTTAGAATGACGTGGCTCTCAGCACGCGTAATAGCCACGTAGAGCAGTCGGCGTTCCTCATCGTAGTTCTGAGGGAGACACTTATTGAGAACGTCTGACTGCCAGTTGTGGTAGACGTGTGGGACATCGTGAGCCTCTTCAGAGTACACCTTCCGCTGTCGGAGTCCGATTGGATCTGTGTACGCGATATCGCTCCCGCTGCCACCAGTTGATGGGAACTTGTTCGTGTTCATATTCGCGAGGATGACAATCGGATATTCGAGCCCTTTCGTTGCGTGGATGGTCTGAACAGTCACCGCATTCATCCCCGCACCAGCGTCAACCTCATCGGTGCTGCCGTCTTCAATCGCGGCTTCGATAAACTGGATGAGCTCTCCACGAGTGAACGTTGTCGTCCCGTGAACCGACTGAATCGTGTCAAGTACAACGTCCGCGGTTGGACCACTCTGGTCGTACCGATCGAACACGCGACGGGCGACACCCCCGAATGTCTCCATCTCTCGAAGGGTTTCACGGAAGGCAACCATCTCTTCAGGGTACGTCCCGCGATCGGTGATCGCTTTCACCTCGTCGATCGTGTATCCGGCCTCTTCTAAGACGAGTGCCCAACCACGGTCGGCGTCACGTTCGAGGATGCGGAGCCACGCTAACAGCAACTTCGCAGCATCGGTTCTGAAGACCTCGATCCCTCCCTCGTAGGCCATCGGCAGGTTGTATTCGCTTGCCGTGTCGAGTATGTCCCGTCCGAAATCGCGGGTTCGGGTCAATACGGCGATATCACCGTACTTCGGCGCGCGGTACTCACCATCGTCACCCTCAACGGCGTAGTCATCGTTGTCGACGATGTCGTCGATTTTCGCGAGAATCGCCTCGTGTTCATCCTCACTTGTGAGCGCCTCGATACGGCTCTCGTCATGGTCTGTGTCCGCCTTCAACCGTGTGACCGCCTCGGAGATGGCCTCAACATCGAGTAACTCACTGTTCGTCGCACGAGCCGTCAGCGCCTGTGTCGAGAACCGCAGGATAGATTGGGTTGACCGGTAGTTCCGTGTCAGTTGTTTGCTGGTAGCCGCCGTCGTCGGGAACGTGACGCGATCTGCGTCCCGGTTCAGCTCTTCGGCGAACCGCTGGAGTCGATCGTCGAACTCACGGATGTTATCGACGTCGGCGTATTGGAAGCTGTAGATGCTTTGCTTCCAGTCACCGACCACACAGATATTCTCTGTGCCGGCCAGAAGAAGCATGAGTTTGAACTGGATCTCACTGGAGTCCTGGAACTCGTCGACCATCACATACTCGTACCCCAGTCGCTCTCGAAGATCGTGGTCTTCACACAGAAGGACGAACGCAAACAGCTGAAGGAACCCGAAGTTCAGGTAGTTCCGTCGAAGCGCAAACTCAAGGTAGGCGTGATACACATCGTGGACGAACTGCTTGAGTGCTGTTCGATCGTCCTCAAAAACGCGTCCGGCGACATCCGCTGGAATCTGTTTGCCGTTCCCGCGAAGCTCCCACTGCTCTGGGGCCTCCGGAAGGTAGGTTTTCTCTGTCCCGTAGTCGTTGAGCTTCTCGCGGAGCTTCGACTGCTTGCTTCCACCGTTTCGAGGCGCATTCAGATCGGTAAACAGCGTCTCGAATGCCTCAAAGTCACCGTCAAGGTGTGACTCGCCGTCGCGGTACCACCCGTTTGCGGTCGGAAACACACCCTTCGCAGACAGTTCTTTGATGAGATCGAGCAGTTCTGTCGTCTCCGAGATCGCGGTGAAGAACTCATCGTACTCCGGGTGTGAATCAATGAACTGGCCGATAAATTCACGAAACAGTGCCTGTTCGATGATGTCGTCTTCGATAATTCGGGTTGAGCCGGTGATCGTCTCCTCAACCCCGAGGTGTGTCGGAGCATCATGGCCGTGTTCGTCGAGAATATCGTGTGCCAACGAGTGGAACGTCTGGATCGGGGCATTCGAAAGTTCCCGCATTCCATACTCGCTGTTCCGCACGATCCGTTCTCGCATTTCCGCAGCTGCGTTGTTCGTGAACGTCACCAACAGGACATCAGACGGATCGATCCCGTCCTTATCGACGATGTTCGCATATCGTCGGGTGACGGTGAAGGTCTTCCCGGTGCCAGCACCAGCGTCGACGAGATACAGGCCGTCGGTTGACTCAATAAGGTCGCGTTGCTCCGGGTTTGGCGTAACGTCGCTCATTGGTCACCCTCCAAGAGCAAATCACGATTATCCACCCGTCGGTAATTCGGCTCGCCGGCAAGACCCTCGATAGGGAAGGACTCATCGCCAGTCCGACGCCGGTTGAGCTCTGTCAATCGCTCCTCGACGAACGACTCGAATGCATCAAAATCAGGTTCGAAGAACGCGCCCTTCTGCTGCCGAGCAATCTCTCGCATGACCTGTTTACTCCCCGTCTTAACGTACTTGTACTCGCCAATTTCTGATTCAAGCCGCTTAATCATTGTCTGGCCGAACGCTGATTCGATGAGTTCGTCGCTATCTGTCGTCTCAACGAGCGGTGCGGCATCAAAGACGGCAGCGTACGTCTGATAGTCAATCTTCGAGAGGATCTTCTGGCACTTGTTTGCTCCCTCCTCACGAAGGTACTCGAAGAACGATTCAGTTTGGACGTGTTCAGTAAGCGATTCAGGATAGTATGTTATCGTGGTCAGTGCGTCATCGAGAGTACCATCGCCAGCGATCATGTCGTCGACGAGCTCGGTAACATAGAAGAACGTGAATGAGAGCTGCTCAGCAGGCGTTTGTGACCGCCAATAGGTTAGATACAACAATGCCTGAAAGTCAGGTTCGTCTGTCGGCTCGTCGATCGCAGCGTCTTTGACTATCGAATTAGCGCTGTTTTCACTGCCGCTTTTGTAATCAAGCAGTTCGGTTTCCGACTGGACGAGGTCAATCATCCCGTTGATGCCCAAACTGTCGTCAGTGAACCGGCGCTCAGTCACAGGAGAGTCAATGTCGTGACCGAAGTGAGCGGCAACGGTGTTCTCACCTTTGCTGGCGGGTGTAAGGAATGCCCCATCCGGCGGGGGGTTTTCCTCGAGATACGAGACAATTGTTTCGAGGCTTGCACGGTACTCGGTACGGCGCGTCTGTTCGTCGACAGAACGGACGAGCGGGCGGACCTCATCTAGCATGAGATCGACAACCTTCGTGAGTGCCGCATCATCGATGACAGCTGGGTGGTTGACATAGAATTCCGCAAAATTATGGAGTAAGTTGCCCTCTGTGAGATAATCCTTCTCTGGGCCGTCGACGATCCGGCTAAAGTAGTAGTCCCGCGGAGAGTTCACGTAGGTGTTGAGACTCGACTTACTGATCGTCTCGACGGGCTTGGAGTCCACATCAACGGGCTCTGTGTCGAATACAGCCCCGTCGTGTGGTTCGGAATGTGTGTGGTGAGTAGTCGATGACAAGTCGGAGAAGGATTCGTACTCTTCTTCGAGGAGCTCTTCGAAGTACAGACACGGAGTGACAGCGGCCCCACCAGTCGAATCTTGAACAAGATAGTGTTGCTGGCTGCCGCTCTGTAACAGCAACTGGAAGCTCTTGATATTCCGCGTAAACTGAGCATCCTGATCAACCCACGGGCGACGTGGTGCCGAGTGTGTCCACCGCTCGTCGAGACCTAAGTAGAAGACAACCTCTCGACCGACGTATGATGCCGACTTCGCATCGGCGAGCAGTACACCTTCATTGTCTCGGTCGACAGGCACCTCATACGTCTGGAGATAGAACGATAATTCATCGAGCCGGGCTTCTGTGACGGACTCGTCGGCGATGCCAAGCGTCTCCAACTCCTCTTGAAAGCCAGCAAGCGTCTCATCGGCGCGGTTTTCAAACGTGGAGAGCGCGTCCGAAAACGTGTACTGCTGAATATCGTGGCTGAACTCAATTAGCCACGACAATTCGCCATCGTCCAGTTCATGGAGACGCTTCTCTGAATCACGGTCGGCAACAGCACAGTCGAATGCTGTCAACAGCGATCGAATCTCGCTTATTCGAGTATCGGTCCCTCGGTGGGCAGTTCGGAGGAAGTGGAGGAACAACCGATGTTCACCACGATCGATAAAGCCTGGACCACCGAAGAACGGAATGTCAGCTGCTTCGAGCGCAGACTCGATGAGCGGCGAGTACTCACTTCCTTGATCGAGTACGATCCCGACATTCTCCGCGTTCGCTTCAGTGATTGAATTGACGACCGTTTCGACGATCGCTGTTGGTGAGTTATGAATACGGAACGCTGGTAACTCGAATTCGCGATCAGTGAAGAGGCTAACAGTGTCGTACGCAGCAGGCAGATACGCTTGTTCGAGCTGGGTAAGCATCTCCGGTTCGACAACCACCACGTCGAGATCCGGATCGATAGTCTCGTTTGTGAGCTTCATTGAGGCAGTTTCGAGTTCTGCGATGCGCTCAACTGCTCGTTCGGTGGCGTCGTCGAGATAGGCATCGTACTCGAAAATCGCATCGTGTGTCCCCTGGTGTTCCCAACACTGGAGGATATTACCGACCGCGTAAGCACACCGTTTCCACGAGATGTCCTCGTTGGCTATCATACCGAGGAACGCAAGCCGGTCCTCGGATTCTTGCCGGCGACCGACCGCAAGCCGACGTGGCGGGATCGCGAATGGACCGAGGTGTGGCCGATCGAGTTGGCGGTTAAGCGCGCTCGCGAGTGGCCCGTCCGGGACAATCACCCGATCGTACGATTTCACTTCTTCGTAGAGTTGACGAGATGATTTCGCGCGGGGAAATGGCACAACAGAAGAAGTCGGCGGTGTCGGTTAAATCTTTGTTAGAATATCATAAATTCTGATAACCAACATACCCTGATATCTCGGCCATAGCTATGCCTATCCGCGGTCAGGTCGATGAAATGACGAGTGCGAGAGACAATCTACGCTTGTACTGATTGTGGCAATTATGCTCCAGAGCCACTGATAAAGGCCCCAATACAGATCAGTAGATCCACTCTGGTATTCACCCCGCACGTACTAGCTAGTATTAACCAACAGCAAGATGGACTGCTTGGTCTGTTGGTTAAGGCTAGACGACCCGATTTTAATTATTCGGCAGTTGTCCCAGGTTCTTGCCACAAGAAAGGTCTAAAACACGTCTGCCGTATCCTCACATACAGTGAACGTCCCACGGGATGAACTCTTAACGCAATTGCGGATGCTCGAATCACATGAATTCGAGAAGCTGATTGCGGATATCTGGGAGTACATGGGGTGGGACACAACCATCACAGACCGATCCAGAGACGGTGGTATCGACGTGATTGCCAGAAAGAATCTCCCGTTCGCTCAAAAGCAACTCATCCAAACGAAACGGTACGCTAAGGGCAACAAGATCGGTGTTCCGGATGTCCAGCAGTACAGCAGCCTGTATCTGGACAAGAGCCCAGATCGTGACGTCGACGCCGATGTTGTCGCCCTGGTGACGACAAGCAGTTTGACCCGTCCCGCACGCAAGAAGGCAGCCGAATACAATCTCCGCATTGTCGATGGCGAAACGCTGACGCAGATGATCGTAGACTGGGACCTATCGGAGACCATTTCCGACTATATCGAGCCCGACACCGAGTCTGACCCGTCGTTTCACGATGATATCGATAGATCCGTTGAGGCGTATGAAGGCTCACGCAATTGGAATATGGTCAAAGACTTCAACCAGATGGCGGAGACATCTCCTGAGGATATGAAGCTGACCGTCACGGTTGACGACACTGTGGCGTACACCCTGTTCCACGGGCGGTCCCACCAGAACAACCTTGAGGAACGACGGAACATTCATTATCTCGATGTCGATGGAGAGCAACTTGACCAGCTAAAGTACATCGCAGACGATCTCGGGATGCGGTTCTTAGGGGGCAATAGAGATCATGAATGGAAAATCTACGACAAGGGTAATGGGCCGATAGATCCCCATCGAACGGTCGAAATCGGAATGCGAATTCTAAACACCATCTTCGGATCTGCGTTTGGAGACGCCGAGATGGAAGTCGCTGTAGGCAACAGGTAGAGAGTTTGTGATACCCATATTGGGTGAAAAATGTATACTATCTTCTCGTCTAGGAAGACAGGGGGTACCATCAATTGTCGCTTGGTTCCGACAGTCAGGTCGTTCTGAGATGATCTTCAACTGGTTCATACACCTCACCCTTCGTCCGGAGTTTCTGAAGCTCACTGTCTACTTGACCTTGATCCAGACCGATGTGAGTCGCGTGAGCGTATATCTCGTCAATAGGTGCACCTTGCCTGTGGTCGTTCTCTATCTCCGCGATGAGCTCCTTGAGGTTCTGGGGACTGTGCTCCTGTACCTCCGAGGTGTCCGTTTCAACTACGTCTGCGTCGAACTGTCCTGTGTCGGGATCGACACCGATGTCTTTGAGACACGACTCGACAATCCTCGTCGCGCGCTCCGCATCCTCGCCCTCGACCGTCTCTGAGAGTCGTATTCGGGCGCTCGCTTCTGAGAGACGCACCAGTGCTTCCAATTTTCGGGCTGTAACTGGTACTGGGGCATCCTCGTCAGCTCCCTTCGAGCGAAGATCAACGTAGAACTCCGTGATGTGGTCTTTTGCTTCGTCTGTCAGCACCGGATGGAGCCGACGAGCGGTTGCGATATGTTTCTGGATAGTCTGAGAATCTACCGGGGCATCAACGGACTCAGCTGGGTCAGGATCTTCACCAGCCTCTCGTAATTCTCCCACCTGGTTGATGTCCAGTACGTGGTCCGCGGTGTGCTCATCTATCTCCGGGTTGGGATTGTCGGTGACTGTGAATACGAGGTCAAAGAGCGTAAGTGAGTGGTTATCCACGTCCAGTTGGTCCCCGATCGGCTCATATTGGTCGAATCTACCGTACTTGGGGGAGCCGGCAGCGAGTACACCCACTCGGGTATCGACGGATTCGTGGATAGATGCCTTCGAAATCGTGATTTGCTGCTGTTCCATCGGCTCGGTGAGCGCACCCATTACGTCGTCGTCGAGATCATCGAGATTGTCAATTACCGCAAGGCCGCGGTCAGCGATCGGGAGTGCCCCCGCCTTCAACTCCCACGGACCATCTTGTCCACCCGTCCGAGCCGCAGCCGCTGTTACTCCAGCTCTCGACGTTTCGGCCCCGTTGCTATACGTTGACCGTGGAGAGACTCGTGCTGCAGAACGGAGGATCCGACTCAACCCGATACCCGGATCACTTACTAATAGAATATGGGGATTCCCCCGGATCGTCTCACCCTCCTCGGTCTCCTTCTGGACACCGCTGAACAACTGAAGCAGGATTGCGAGTTTCTCGGTCTCCAGACCGTAGATCGACGGAGCGAGAGAATCCTGAAGTGCCGTGAATATCTCTCCATTGTCGATCAGCTCCCGGATCTGCTGTTCCTCATCGCCTCGTAGCTGAAGGTCGAATTCGTCACTCGGCGTTATCGAGAGGCCGTCGACGTAGAGATCAACGAGATTCTTGTTGCCACCGTCCATCTGCTCTGCACGGAGCATTCCGACCACCGTAACGTGGTCTCCAGCCGTAACGTCGCCACACAGATCGTCGATGAGATCAATCTCGATCGACTGCGGCGTTTCACCCGTCCCATCGCCCTTCGGTGGCTCTTGGACGCGTAGCTTCTGAGAATCGATCATCTCGGACTGGTCCACGTTAAGCCTGAACGGTCCCCGCTGTTCGCACCCTTGACACACTTCGGGCTCTTGATAGTCGCGATCGCTTTGAGGGATGTACGTCAGTGTGCCACATCGCTGGCACTCGAAGGCAGCCTCCGTGATTTTCGGTCGGACGTCGGTTGCCTTTCGGACAACACCTCGGAATGAGATGAGTTCACCAACATGGTCGTCATGGACTCGAATATCGCTAATACCGATGTTCTCTGGGAGGTCCGTAACTCGAACGTGTGCCCCATAGAGGCTCACATCGGCCGGGAGATCGTAGAGCCGGAGGGCTTCCTCTGCGTACTCCCGCATCGCATCCGGTTTCGCACGGAAGTCTTCTGCCAAGTCCGGGTCAAATCGATAGAGATCGTCGTAAGAGAGATACAGCGATCGCTGATCGTCAGGGTAGTTCTGTGCGAGGGCTCCAACCTCCTCGCGGTAAAAGTTCTGGTAGAAATCTATGAACTGGTCCGTTAGATCCTGAGAAGGCATGGAAAGATCCACACGGACTGGGGTAATCAAGGTGGCGCGCGGCGGGTGTTACTCTCTCTGTGGCACCGCCTGCTCTCTGACGACCTATCTTGTACAACTATACTTTCCACTCTTCCTCAGTATGAGGAAGTACCCACCGAGAAACGCGAAGGTGTGGAGGCCCGGACCGAGCGTGACCTGCTTGTAATATTACCTTATGTAACATAGCATATTCTGACCTGGATGGTATGATACATGAGGAATTGACTACGAGCGCTGTGTGGACAAAATCGAAAACGCCCGTTGCGGGTCTGTTGTGCTACCGAGTGGGAGGAATTAGCGCAATAATCACGAGCAAATTCCTGCTAAACTCAGAGTCGGCCAAAATGGTTAACACACATTGAGATAGGACTCAATATCCTCAATTGGGTAACCATCTCGGACGAACTGTTTGTACTCCTCAAACGCGTCGTCGCGACCAGCGGGGAGGATCACCGACTCTGTTGAAACACTCAGTAGATGACATTTTCTTGGAGACGTGCTGAATACAGAGCGCGAATCAGTCGCACATCAGTGGCGTATACCTCTACGCCGGAGGTACCCATACATCCTGTAGGATTTTGTGCGCCTCTGCCATAACCTGGGCGCGGCGTTCATTATCAGCATGCTGTGCTTCTCGAAGCATTTGCAACACACGGTCAATCTCTTGTTGACTCTCTTCTGGTGCGGACTGAATCTTTTCCAGTTCCTCAATCGCAACGTAAAAACACGAATCGCGGAGCGTCACTCCTTGACCTGCACTATCCGGCTCATCGTAGCCGGTCGATCCGGGTTGAGCGCTCCCTTCACGTGTCATATCTATCGCCTCTGCAAGGTGCGTATTATCTGTAACATCATCTCCACTTACGTAATCCATACCTGCTTGTTGGTATGAATGGTAATTAACACTTGTTGAGGCGAATACATCGCCTCAGAACGTGAGGGAGGTACTGAATATATCCTCTGTATCTCGCGTGCCGGTCCTATCAGATCCTAAGGATTTCAACAGAGCCGAATATATTTATGAGATCTCTGAATGTCGGGTAAGAGGCTCCGATACCTCTCTGAATTCGGATTAAGGAGCTACATTTGACTTACTCTAGGTTCCCTACATTTATGATATCTTGCTATCTTGTTAGCCTATGATTGTTTCTCGTGCCCGAGTACAGTATTTCCGCTCCATCGTGGATACAGACTGGGTTGAATTACAGTCAGACATTACTACGCTGCTGGGAAAAAACGAGAGTGGAAAAAGTTCGTTTCTTAAAGCATTAGAGGCCGTTTCGCATGATGAGCCATTCAAGGAGCGCGACCAGAATTACAACCAAAGTCCCGACGAGACTCCTTTCGAAATGGTCCGTGTTGAACTCATCTCGGAGAGAGATACTGATTCGATAGAAGTGGGTCCATTGGAGTTCGACGAGCCGATCCACGTTGTGAAGCTATCAAACGGCGATCGACGAGTTGAGTCAGGTTCTGGGGAGGCGATGATATCTCGTAGTGCTCAAAAAAGAGTCCTGAGAAAGAATGTAGAAGAGGCATGGCAAGTTCTGAATAACCTAAGAAACCAGAACACCGGGAACTTCCGGAAACGCTACGACCAGAACGTTCAGCAGAACATAAAGAATATCAGAAACAATGGAGAGGACAATTCTCTCCAGTGGAATTTGAATCAGTGTGAGAATGCGATCTCCGGTCTGGATACTCTCCCAGAAATCGATACCGGAGAAAGCACTCAGTCGATTGAAGAGATAAAGACAGGTCTGAAAGAGGCTTATTCAGAAGCTGAGGCTGTTTCCGATTTCGATGTGTCGTCGATACTACCTTCCATAGTCTACCACGACGAATTTGACCGAATTACGGACACAACAAATATTAACGCCTTAGACCAGGCCGAGAACCGAACCTTCCGGAACCTGCTGGAGCTCGCGGAAATTGACTACGAGGATTTTGATGATAAGGAGGACTTAGCACAGATGCGTGAACTTCGGACGGCAGGGACTGATGTGTCGGGCGAAGTCAATTCTATTTGGGATCAAAAATCCGTTGACGTATCGATCACCAACCGCAAGAACAAGTTCTTGGTCCAAATCGCAGATAGCTCCCTGAAAGGAGGGAAATCTGGGGAGGATGTCCAGCGAGATCTTGTTCCTCCGTCGAGTAGGAGCGAGGGCTTCCAATGGTTCTTCTCGTTCTATACGAACCTCAGCGCGGAGACTAATGGTGAAGATGGAGATAAACTGATCTTACTGGACGATCCAGCTGTCGTGCTTCACCCAGAGGGCAAGAAAAATTGGCTCGATGCGATCGAACAGATGGCTGACAATGCTCAATTCGTCTATTCTTCCCACTCCCCGTTCTTAATCCGGAAGGAACACCCCGAAAGAATCAGACTCGTCGAAGACTTACCCGAACAGGGGACGAAGATCACACGCGATTGGGCAGAGGGGGATTCGATGGCACTGAAACCACTTCGAAACGCCTTGGGAATTGGACTGGGAGACTCGCCGTTCGCCTCAAAGAGGCAGATCTTGGTTGAGGGCGTGACGGATTATTATATTTTCACTGCGCTGAATAACTATCTCAAATCGGTCGGAATGAATTTCATAGACTCTGACGAAGTGTCGATTATGCCGACCAACGGCGCGCCAAATATGCCGAATGCGGCGAAGTGGGTGGCATCTGAGGATTTTTCATATGTTATCTTACTAGATAATGACCAAGCCGGGAAAGATGCCAAAGAGGAAATCATTGAACAGCATCAAGAGATCGATCCTGAGAGAATCGTCCTACTTGAACTCGATGACGAGAGGCCTGAGTTCCGGATTGAGTTGGAGGATCTGTTTTCCACGGAATTCTATGTAGAATCGGTCAACAGGTCCTATTCAGAGAAGTTTACGGGCGAATTTTCCGAGATATCGCTCGAACACGACGAGAGTGAGAATATATACCATCTCAATGAGGTGGAGTACAAGGGCAGAAAAATCACGTCCAAATTGGAAGAAGTACTCAGTAATCAGGGAATGGGTAATTTTGATAAAGTACTTGTTGCTAATGAAGTACAAGACCGGTTGAACAGCGGAGATGTTGACGAGTCAGACATCACAGCGTTCCTTCCTATCTTTGAAAAAATTCGGAAGCTCACCTAAAACACGATCACGTGGCGGTGACAGAGGATGTCGGTATTTTTCTTGACATCACCAGGGTGGCCGTGCTGTTGGCCGCACTCGTTGCTGTACCTGTACTTTTGTTCGAGAACGAATCAGGGTCCGACTGATAGACTCACGGTCTGTATCTCGCACGCCGATCCTATCAGCTCTTAAGGATTCCAACAAAACTACTTATTCAGCAAATGAATTACGGACATGATCCACGAGATTCCTCTCTCCAAATGCAGGAATGAACTCCTCTGAGAGTGTTTTTCGATCAGCAGCTCTTCCCAGTTCAACATCTCCATCAATTGTTTCTGCTCTAATCGCTTCGCGTTCGACAATACTGGAGAGATCCACTTTTGGGGTGGCTTCTTTGATTTCTCCAGTAGCAAGGTGTTTCATCCAAAGGGTCCACCGGAGTCCATCAGTGCCAATCCCTACGAGATACTTTTGATCGATATCGCGGAGGTATTTACAGAATGTATCCTCCTCGAGGTACTGGCGAATATCGGCTGTAGCGTCTTGTTTCGACCCCCGTACTAATTCACGGTTTGCTGCTTTCGCTTCCACGAGACATACCAACGAGTCATCGACATTCTTCAGCAGATAATCCGGTTGTCGAGGTTCCACCTTACGATACGTTATTGGTCGGCGAATGAAGTGTGCGCCACCCGCGCTGTACTCCTCGGATGTCGGACTCCGGAATCCGAGCCCGTGAAGAACCGGCTCGATCAAGTACTGTTCAGTAAATACTTCGGGTTGCTGTTCAACCCGAGCTCCAGGAAGTGTCCCTGGATTTCGGAGGATATCTGCTAATTGACCTCCTTCGTTGAGTTCCCGGAACTTTTGCGCAAACATCTCCATTTGAAGACGAACTCGCTCAGCAATCTGGTAATCTGGGTGGAGGGTAGGATGTAAGTCGGCGTCGTCAGCCATATGATTCGTGTCGGACGTATCGTTGATGTATCTGTTTGTTGGTTCAGACGAATCTCCAATTTGCCCGCAAGGGTTTCAACAAGGTCACAAAAATCGTTTTATAATTTTGGCAGGCCTCGAAATCCCCCACTCCATCACAGGGAATACGGCAAATACAGCTTGAACACCGAACCCGATTACTCGATCACAGTCAGGAAGTCGTCTAAATAACCCTGTATCTTCTCTCTGTTCTCCTCGTCAATATCATACATATCGAACACCGCAGTATTCAACTTCTCCTTCTGCTCCTCAATTTCAGCATCTAAGGAATCAACCTCGGATGCCAGCCGATCATACTCATCTACAAACTCATCCAGATCCCGTGGAAGCCTCAAATCATCCAAGTCATCACCGATAAACCTGCCCTCATCAAACACATCCTCAAACATCTCCAAGAACGACTTAAGATTCTCAGCATCTGTATTACTGTACATCTCCACGATGAAACTCTGATTCAACTGGAGAGTTGAACCATCGACCTCAGTATTCAACGAACTAAGAGAATACCTGCTGTGCTCCTTCACCGTCTTCCGAATATGATCTCGGAAAGGAATTAGCTTATCCGACTCCTGATAATGACTGAACAAATTCTCTTTCCGAACCGCTTTCCGGTGCTTCTCCGTATGAAGACTGTGTAACTCCTCCGAGCACCCAACTATCTCCTCCTGCTCCTTATCACTCGGAATATAGATCGGTAAGTGCTGAAGATACTCGGCTGGAGCATCAATCTCCGGAGCGTGTCGGAAAGCCTTGTGCTCATAATAGGCCTTGTAGTAGAAGTCCAGAAGATCACTATTCAATACCCCACACACATACTGATGATTGAACAGATTCGAGCGATCACTGAACTCATCAAACCCGTTACTTTCCTTAAGCAGCAGGAAATATATCCTCCGCTTCAAGAATCTCTTTCCCTTATCTGGGCCGTCAACAACAAATGACAGACTCGGAGCCGTGTACCGCCAAGCCACCACCTTCTCGTTCAGAATTACATCTGCCTTGTTCGTAGACATCTCTACGCTATCCGGATCACTCTCGAACTCGCTTTTCAAACGGTCATAATCCACGTAATCGCTGTGCTCACCCTCATATTCAAGAATAAACTCGTCAATATCACCGCCGGTCAATACCGGGGCAGAACCTGGATCCGACTTATCCGCCTCGTACGGCCTAATATCACTGGAACCGCCTCCACGAGTAACAATCCTGCCGTCGTCATTCAACTGGGTGATATCCTCAAGACGGACACAGTCATCAGGATTCTCTATATCCAAGACGACATCCCACAACTCATCTTGGATCTGTGTATTCAGGACCTGCTCATTACTCCAGTCACTGCGCTTCTCCACAAACCGCGACTGCGAAATAGTGTACGTTGAATAAGCATCCTCGTTCTCAATATGCTTGTACTCCTCCTTCTTGGCCTCAAAGTCCTCTGAGAAATCATAGTCAGGCTCATCGGCATCCATCAACTCGGACGCCACAAAGTCAAGAGCAGGAGACCACGTACGCTGCTCCCAACTTCCCTTCATAAACACCTTAGCTACGTCGATTTCGTTGTCTAATCGCTCCTCTTCATCCTCCGTTTTTGTCATCACGATGAGCAGCGGGAAGACGTCGACATCGAAACCGAAGATCTTGGAACGCGTGAGATCAACAACAAGATCAATCTTCGCATTATCCAGCATATACTGTCTAATCTTCTGAGAAGGACGATTCACCAAGATACGGTCGGAAATGACAAAAGCCACTTTTCCACCCTCCTCAGCCCAGTCAAGAGCCTGCTCCACAAATCCTACGTAGATATCAGGCCCGTTCTCACCGAACGTTTCGTGAAGCTCCTGGTAGCTACCGGTAATACCGCTCTGATTGTGATACCGGATATACGGCGGATTACCCATTACCAGCGAGTAATCATCCTGCTTCGAACGGATAATCTGGTCCAGGTGTTCAGGATCCTTCTCCCGCGCTCTGTAGAACCGATCAGGATTCAGCGACTCATCATTAGTCGTCAGCAACGAATCAGTCTCATAAACCGGGAACTCGGGAAGCTCCAAGTGATCTTCAGTACCGGTAGTAACAGCGCTATCATCCGCACTATCTCGCTTCTCTCTGATTAAATGAATCAGTAAGTTGGACTGAGCAAGCTGTACAGCGAACGGGTCAATATCGAATCCTCGCAGCTTTTCGTTTATATTGCTTACAACTCTTTTGACCGTATCCGCACTTCCAAGATCCCGCCCAGCCTCCTTCTCCGCCTGAATATACCGCTTGAAGAACTCCAGCAGAAACGTCCCGCTGCCACAAGCCGGATCAATAACCGGTTTATTCCGCTGCCTAAGCTTTCGATTCTGCTTCGTATAACCTGTAAAATCTAGCAGGAAGTTCACTACCTCGGGAGGAGTATAGAAACTGCCAAGACGCTCACGCTTCTCGTTGTCCAAGCACTTCTGATACATATCTCCGAAGATATCCCGGTCAATATTCCGGAAGTTATAGTTGTCAAATCGCCGTAGAACCGTCTTCAAAACATTCTCATCATAATGGTACCAATCGTGAGGCGTATCCCGCTTAAACAGCGGATTATAGACTTCACGGGCCTGTTTAGAAGCAGATTCCAAAGGCTCAGTATACCTATTTCCGCGTTTCAACTTCACTTTCTCATCGAACATCTTGATAAATCCGTCACTGATGAGCTGGCCGATAATCCCTAAATCCTCAAAGATACGGATAATCAGCAAACGATTATACAGCAAGTTCAAGGTCTGTAGCTGGAATGTTTCCTCCAGATCATCCTGATCTGACTGAGAGGCCTCCTCGTAATTCACACCTCGAAGCTCAAGCCAGTGCTGCCACTTCTTATTCCAGTTTCTTGCCAACCGATACTCGTGCTCCAACGAGTTGAGATCCTTTTTAATCCCGCGAATTTCGTCAATAAAGTCTCCAACAAGCTCGATTAACGGCTCTGGGGTAACGTCTTTCGGGGAATCATCAAAGTGTTCAACGTAGTCAAAATACGGATCCTCAGAGGCCTTTCTAATCGCCTCCCTGTAAATATCGTAGTCACGATACCCAAGATACGTTTCAAACGTCTCTTTACGCTCCTCGATAAGGTCACTCCGCTCTTCCTCGTACTCCTCAAACCGGCTCCTGTACGTTTCGAACTTTTCCTCAATAGAGGGAAGTAAGTCCTCATTCAACGCCAAATTAGAGGCCTCAATAAACTCGGCAAAGATGTGATCTTCAGAGATATCCCGCTGGCTTGGCTCCTCATTCCAAACACCGCCGTAAATATTGGTCAACTGGTTCTGTAGATCAGCAACATCAGACTCCACACCCGAATCGTTTGGATCTTCAAAAACCTCCAGTAGATCAACTTCAAACTCCGTCTCAGACTTGCTGTAAACGTCACGGAGGTGGATCCAGCGCCCATCAGTCACCAGGATATACTTCAGCCTGAGACTCTCGTTGTACCCAATACACTGATCGATTCCTTCTTTCAGTTTGTAACGCTCATCGTCCGAGCTGTGATCATCGTCCCAAGGTGCTTTGAACTCTCCTACAATCCGGGTGATTCCGCTGTGATCATCCCAGATAAAGTCCGGTCTATCATCCTCATTGATCCACTCCTCGTAATTCGCGTTCTCTAACCCCAAAATTTGGAGAACCTGAACTCCGTAATTCTTCGCCGCAGTCTCTTCGTTGTACTCGGCGTCACGGACTTTAGAAGGAAGATCATCTGGGAGCTGCTCCTTAATCTCCTCAGTAAGCTCGCTCATTTGAACTACTGTCTTCTGTGTCGGAGGGCCTACTGAAACTTGTGCCTCAACTCACGGTTATCCTGTAATCGCCCACATTATTACATAGAAGAGCGAAACAACGAACAACAGGGAAGTCTGGGGCCTCTACATATAATGGTCAAAATCGTTAATATCATCGCTTCAGGGACTCTAAACACGGAAATCGATCTCTCACAGTTAGCCAGCGATATAGAATCTAAGGCAGAATACGACCCCGACAACTACCCAGGCCTGTATCTTCGATTCGGGGAAGAGGATCCGCTAGTGACAGTTTACCGCACAGGGAAATACATCACCACCGGATCAACGAGTAAGGAAGAAGTCCACGAGATAAGAGAACGATTCCTGAACCTTCTCTCTGATATGGGAGTAGTCAGTACAGACATCGATGACAACTATCAAATACAGAACTATGTCTGCACCGGAGAACTGGATCGGCAACTCAACCTGAACGCCTTAGCCATCGGATTAGGCCTTGAGAACACAGAATACGAACCCGAACAATTCCCCGGCCTCATCTACAGACCTACAGAAGCACCTTGCGTCGCACTGCTATTCGCCTCCGGAAGAGTCGTCATCACAGGAAGCCCTTCACTCAAAACAGCCGAAGACACCTTCCAGCAAATCTCACAGCGCATAGCAAAACTGCTCTAATCGCACATAATAATTGCTTGTAGGCCTCTGGAACATAGTTATTCGAAAGGATCCTCATTCAGCGTCGAGGGATGAACGAGGACATCCTCTAACCCGTAAGTATCCAGAACATCATCAACCAGAGATACCAGCCAATCCCCTTCCACCGGCGAAATATACACTTCCTCAATCAACTCTGAGGCATCCACAGTAACAGGTTTCCCTGTCGAGGACTCCTTAGCAACACTATCCGCGAAGTCTTCATCAATACGGACACCGTCGGGCGACTCAAAATCAGAGATTACTCCACGGAACTCCGACTCCGGCTCAAAGCTCTCCCGCTTAAAGAAAAACGGGGAAACCCTGTTCACCGTGATCTCCGCAGTATTCGAGTAATTAATATACTCCACTTGCCCACTCACTGCGTCCACACCGCTATCTAAGGCCTGTTCAAAACGGGACGCAGTCGTCTTCAACGCCACCTCCTTCCCCTTCGGCTGATACACCTGCCACATCGCAGCAGTCTCCTCAGAGGCCTCATGCCAACAACTGACATAAGTCGAATATCGCAAGGCATCGTAGAACGCCCGGACAAAATCTTCCGGGTCAGAAACCCGGTCAGAAACTCCATCAGCAATCTCTCTCAACTTGGCAGGCGGCAAAGCACCCTCATAGGAATCAAAGAAACCTGCAGCACGGCAAAACCAGAGAGCCTCATTCTCCAAGATAGAGACGAACTGTGTGAAATCGATGTACCTCCACAACTCAGTATCTGACGCCGGTTGAGCAGGCTCCCACTCCTCATCGGGGAAGATATTGTTCATTAAAGCGGACTCACCAGCTCTTGTCGCACCTGTTAACCGGATCATCCATAAATTATAACATATTCGACCCGTACCATTGAGTAGAGGCCTACCGTGAGCAAAGACGGTCAAAACCAGCAACACACACAGACTGTATTTTCGAGGTTCACCCGTCTTGAGTCAGAACTGGACTGTCTGCTCCTAGCTGTGAAGAATATGCTCGCGGACTACCGCGAGTTCCACCCCGAATTCCCTATCAACCCCGGAGAAGACGCTGACGACGACGAAGACCAAAAAAAAGCTGCCAAAGACGAACTAAAAACACTGGCTGGCCACCGATCCCGCTTCGGCGGAAACTTCTCGCAACTGGAGGCCCGACTGAACGGGAGACTCGACGAGACCTCTTTTGAAGCACACACTGCAACCCAGATGGATCTCGACGGCTTGGACGATATTTTAAATACAGAAACCGCTTCGCTGCCACTGGTCGAACTCGACCCCAAATACTTCGGCAAAATCGACGAATACGATGTCCAATCCGGGCAATTCGGAGCCAGCGAAACACCGATTCTGATCCCGATCCAAGTCGAAGACGACATCGTCATTTATTGGGATCCCCTAGCCGATTACTACGACAACGGCACCGCCGATCCAGTGGAAATGACCCTTAGCGAAACCACGTTCCTCCGCCTTTGGAGCCGCGCCGAACGTGCCCGCTGGACCCTTTGGATCGACGGACAGGAGCAGAAGAAGATGGCCGAGTTCACGGACACAGATCAATGAGTATCCAAGAAACCAGAATCAGTGATGAAGCCCTGACATTCCCAGAAGGTACGGGAGAAGTGAGTGTAAAGAACCGCATCGAAGGTCACCTTCGCTACCACTACAGTAGAAGGCTGTTCGTTCAAGACGTTGAGGAATCCGATGACGGATACTATGTGAAAGTCGGCATCGCGTACCCACGCGACGTTTCAGACTGCCGCAAAAAAGACAACGTCATGAAAATGGTGAACATCGGGGATGTCAAAACACTGTACGCCTCCCCTATGGATGAAGGCTACTACCGGATGAAGCTTCCAGAACGAAGTGACCTCTACGCCGCTTTCAAAGAACGCCACAAAGACATCCTCACCCGGTTAGACTGGTCGATGGCCCGCGCGATCTACAGCAAGGTCTACGAACTCACGCCTGTCCGGAACCAGTTGAACTCGGTCATCGAGATAGTCGACTTCATCCGCCACGAAGCACCTGACTCCGTCCGAAGACTGGAAAACGCCCAGACCACCTCCAACACGAGAGACTACCTCGACGTCTTCGAGGAACTGGGCTATGTCCGTATCGAGGACGGGACGATGTACCAAGGTCCGAAAATGGAATCCGCAGATATGCAGGGCCTCCAAGAAGAGGATATCATCGGGGACATCATCGACGAAGGCTACTACCTGCTCCGGCAGAAACTGGGCCTGGCGATGCTGAACCACTTCCCAAAGTTCGCCAACGCCTACTACCTCAGCGCCCTCCGCCGCAGCGACCCAGAGCTGCACCTAAGTGTCGAAGATATCGCTGAGAACCTACAGGCCGAGTACCAGGACGACACCACGGACACCTGGAAACTCGGACGAAAACTGGACTCACTACACGATGTTGGCGTCCTGAAATTCCAGGATAAAGAAGTCACAAGCCGAGAAGACGTCTACAACAGCGTCGAACCTAACATCCCCTCTCTCGGATAACTGATTAATTCAGATCGCTCTTGTGTAGAACATTGTTGGTGGTACGCCTTCTGGCGATTTATCTGTGGCCGGAATCAACAATCTGGTCTTACAGAACAACAGCGAGACCCGCTAAACAAGGGGAACTGTAGGTCCGACTCAATCTACGAACCCGTCACCAACAATCTGCTTCACAAGAGTGTAAACAATAGCACCTCCCCTGTCGCCATGGACTACCAGACAGGCCAAGAGACTTCGACAAAGAGCAATTCTATGGCGGAAGCCCGAGGGATACATCGGATTGTATCTCAACGCGTAGAGCTGCGTATCTCTTGACGAGAAGATGACCTAGTCAGAGAATCGGTTTCGCTCTGTAAACGCGAAACTCCGGAATGCTCTAATCAAAATCCCGGAATAATAGGGAGAGACGTTCGGCGTATCCTCAATCCTGTTCTAAGTTGTGAGTTGGCAGGTCGATCAGCACATCAGGATCACAGTCAAACGGACTCGGTAGTTCATCAACGAACGCTCTCACAAATCCTGTTGTTCCCGATTCGATAATAACCTCATCATCAGCGTGTACCGTCTCACCGTCCTCGTTCTCGTAGGTTGTGGGGACGAGGACAGGGACGCCCTCGTTAAGATACTCCTTCGAGACCTCGCGCAATGCGTTGCTCTCCGTGTTGAGGTTCCCATCCGTATCAACCGTCCCGACGACTTCACCTTGCTCGTGATTGAGTATCTCGACTTCTACGACCTCATGGTCGTCACCCTTCGCGTGCTCTTCTGCCGCCTCTGCGATCGCCCGTCCGAAATCTTCCTCCATCCACCGCGCAATCTCGGCAGAGTCAGCATCAGGCGGGGGGCGTTCCGGTCGGTTTGAGTCGTCCATGATAGTGAATTACTCTTAATTGGATTTAATGATCGGCGATGCTTTCCTCTGTATCGAGCGCCCACAGCGCCATATCAAGGGTGCGGAGACTCACGTCGTACTCGTTAGCGAGTGCCCAACACGTACCGAGGTACATCAGATACTCTTCAACGGAAGGATCGTCTGAAAGTTCCTGCGGGAGATAGCCCGTCTCATGTAGCACACGCCATGCGCGATCGTCGATTACTGTGAACCGCTCGGGGTTAATGAACAAGAGAATGGCTGACGCGACAGGGACACCGACCCCACTCAACGACGTTAGTGACTCAACCTTCGCTCGAATATTCGACTCCTGAACTGCTCGTTCGATGTTGTCTCGAATATCTGCGTTGTCATTGTTGTGAAAATACCTGAGAACCGGTTTCTCAAACGCTTTACCAACTTTCCACTCGATTATCCACTCTACGTCTTCCTGTGTCCATGTCCCTTCTTCGAACGCAGTGGGCAACGCTTCGAGCTGTGTGATCTCATCTTCATACAAGTCTTCGGCCTCCGCGTACAGCGTCTCTTTTTGTTCGAGTACACGCCGGCTCAAATCCATTACTTCGTTGGAATTTCTCTACTGACTTAGCATTAACCACGGTTTCAGTCGATCACGTCCACTGAGACTACGTATTGAGATAG
>NZ_LR594487.1:1053083-1073777 GCF_901686465.1 Halorubrum sp. DM2 | reverse complement strand
GGGCCGCAAGCCCGAAACGTGGCACTACGGCCGATTGTAGTTGGATCAGCAAGAGTTATGAACGGTCGACGCGCTCGGTACGCCGAACCCAGCGGTTATGTTTGGATCACTCGTAGAGTCCAGATTGAGAGTTGACCCCGTTATTAAGTTCACTCGGTAAGAGAAGAATGTATGCCCAGTAACCGAGTTACAGTGTCACTTGATGAGGATACTAAGAATACACTGGAGGCACTGAACGATCAAACTGACGAGAGCCAAAGCGAACTGGTTCGCCAAGCGATCGCGTTCTATGCAGCGAACTTCGACTCGGCGAACGCGAGCGATAGTGATCATCTTCAGACGTACTACGAGATGCTCTCGACAGGCGAGCATGTTCTATTGGATATCGATCTACTTCATACACTTTTGAGTCAGGTTGACAATCCGGAAGACCGAGATGACGAGTTTCTCGAAACGATGGATCGAGTGGCTCGTTACCACGCTCAAGAATACGCTGATCGATTTGATTCACTCGAAGATGTACTCGATTGGCTCTCGCTGTGTGGATTCTTGACTGTTAGACGGACTGAACAAGGAAGCTACCACGTTGTCTTTCCCTCCGAATCACTACGCTGGTTTATGATACAGTTCATGCGGGGCAGTATCGCAGATCTCCCGTTTGAAATTGAGATTGAAGAAAGCGTCTCGAAGGTGCTCATAACCGAACGAGATGAGTAAACCAGCATTTTAGAAGGTGAAATTTTCTGCTCTATTGAAAATGCGGTACGTGAGCGGGATCATAGTGTTTTGACGAGTTTCTTGAGGTTGTTGAGAGCGAACGAGAGGATGATCTCACGGAACTGTCGGTACCAGAACTGCGAACGCAGGGCGGAGTCCTGCGTTCGCTTGACTGTTGAGTAGGAGGTTTCTGACATCCATCGCTGTGTGTAGCCTTTTGCTCGGATGAGCGCGTTGTTGGCGGCTGCTTTCGGCGTTGATCCACAGTAGTGGACGAGGTACTCAACGTCTAATGCGGCGATCTCGTATTCGGAGTACCAGTCTTGAAAACCATTGTCGGCAGCAACGGCCCGCAGGTCGTCCGCGTTCCGGCGGACGACCCGCGGGCCAGCCTTCGTGTCGTGCTCACGCCCGATACTGCAGTGAACGTCCAACACCGCCAGCGACTCTGCATCGGTCAATGTCGTCGCTTTCACCGTCTTTACTGTCTGTCCTCTCCGCTGGCAATAGTACTGTGAAGCGTGGGATCGCTCGAAGAACGTGCTGTCGAGTGCAACGTGGCCAGATTGCGGGTGTTGCTGCGCTGAAACGCGCAGCAACGCCCGCCAGATGTACATCTCGTATCGGTCGAACGAGTGGTAGAACGTGGTTGGGTCGGGTGGAGCGTCCGAGCTGATCCCAAGTCGCTCACATACGTCCGGCATGAGGCTGAGCCGATCGACGAGTTCGGCGTAGCTGTGGCCCTCTTCCTTCCGGATACAGTGCGCGACGATGTGAGCCTCGCGGGCAAGCCCGCCCGAGTCGGGCTTGCCCGCTCGATTTCCCAACGCTTGTTTAGCTACACGTAGTGCTGTCTCAACGAGGTCGAGTAACGCGACGCCCATAATCGCTTTCTCGACCTCATTTCCTCAAACCGTTACGGAAGGATCCTGTCGCTATCTTCCATTTTCAATAGAGCAAAATTTTCTAAATCTTAATATCTGTCCTAACGCTTACTAGTTCATATCTGCAGTACGGTTTAGACATATCTCGCACATGTCTGATGTACCTCCCACACATCATTCTTAAAAAATTTTATACTTGTATGTCGAGGTCAAGCTACCAGAGTCCAAACGATCGATAATGATTATTACTCAACACCTCGACGCTGTCGATCCGGAGGCGATGATCTCAATTACGTCTATTAGACCATACCAGATCCCGATCCAAACTCGACGGTCAGGGAATCAAATATCCTCGTTTGGAACACTTCAGTTATGACATCCACACAAACAGACCAAGACGAGATAGAACACACATCCGCGCTCGAAACAGCACGCCGTCAACTCGACGGTGCGGCTGAGTACGTCGATCTCGACTGTGGAGTCGTCGAGCGTCTTAAGCACCCAACGAGGGTGGTCGAAGTTTCGGTCCCCCTGGAACGTGACGACGGTGAGGTTGAAGTCTTTACTGGCTACCGTGCACAGCACGATGACGTTCGGGGACCATACAAGGGAGGTCTCCGGTATCACCCAGATGTCACCGCAGAGGAGTGTATCGGGCTGTCGATGTGGATGACCTGGAAATGTGCCGTGATGGATCTTCCATTTGGTGGGGGTAAGGGTGGCGTTGTCGTGAATCCCAAAGAACTTAGTGACGACGAAAAAGAGCGCCTCACTCGTCGGTTCGCTGAAGAGATCCGTGATGAAGTAGGGCCAAATCAGGATATTCCAGCGCCCGATATGGGTACTGACGTACAGACGATGGCGTGGTTTATGGACGCTTACAGTATGCAACAGGGCGAAACGGTTCCCGGTGTTGTAACGGGGAAGCCTCCGGTCGTTGGTGGGAGCTACGGCCGTGAGGAGGCCCCTGGAAGAAGCGTCGCAATAATCTCGCGTGAGGCGATGGCGTATTATGAGAAGGATATCGAAGAGTCAACAGTCGCTGTTCAGGGGTACGGAAGTGTTGGAGCGAACGCTGCCCGTCTCCTCGACGAGTGGGGAGCCACTATCGTGGCCGTTAGTGACGTGAACGGAGCTATCTATGATTCTACTGGGCTCGAGACCCAAGCTGTTCCGTCGCATAAAGAAGAGCCGGAGGGGGTTATGAAGCACGACGCTCCGAACACGCTCACCAATTCGGAACTCTTGGAGTTGGACGTTGATGTCGTTATCCCGGCAGCAGTCGGAAACGTCATCACATCCGGCAACGCTGATCAGATCCAAGCAGACATCGTGGTTGAGGGATCAAACGGCCCAACGACTGCCGAAGCAGATGATATCCTCGGCGATCGAAATATCAAAATCGTACCGGATATTCTTGCTAATGCCGGTGGAGTGACCGTGTCCTACTTTGAGTGGCTACAGGACATTAATCGCCGCCAGTGGTCCAGAGAGCGCGTCATTACTGAACTGGAGTCGGAGATGATTTCTGCGTGGGACAGCGTCAAATCTGAAGTCGAAGGTCGTGATCTCCGTTGGCGGGAAGCAGCATACGTTGTCGCGCTTGAACGGATCGGGGCAGCGAAAGAGGCGCGTGGGCTTTGGCCGTAATACTCCACTAGAGATCTTCACTTGATTATTTCTCTCAAATACATGTCCGTAGAATCAAGAGACATGAGATGTGACGTATGTCCCAACTAACTCGTAAGAGAGGCCAATTACTGGAAACGTGTCTGGTATAGATGGGTTCCAAACTACGACTCTGACTACGCTCATGTGTAGAAGATTGTTGATGGCTCACCTTCTTGCGGTTTGACAGATTTGTCTTCGGTTCAAGAGTCGTCTTGTAAATCGATCTCCGTGGGGTTTAGCACTCACTTCGAGTTCGACTGAGCTGTATCAACAATCTCCTACAGAAGAGCGCTCTGACTAACTACTGGACGGCATATCATCGATAATTCTTGAGAGTCGACGCTAAATATCTAAAAGCTAGAGTCGACCAAGAGGACCCTGTAAGTCAAGCAGTGGCATTCTCGTTTGATATTGATATATGACGCACACACTAGCTCATACCTTTAGTCCGCTTCAGACGTAGGTTTAACACATCTGATGTGAATCACACACACTATTCTTAAAAGGATTTACACCATTTTGGTTGTGTCGTGTCATCAGGTGTTAACATAAACAATAATGAATATTACGCAACATATCAAGGCTGTCGGTCCGGGCGCGATGGTCGCAGCCGCGTTCATCGGACCGGGAACGGTCACGACCGCGAGTGTAACTGGTGCAGAGTTTGGCTACGCGCTTCTGTGGACACTTGCCTTTTCGATTATGGCAACGATTGTCCTTCAAGAAATGAGCGCCCGGCTCGGGCTTGTCTCAGGTGAAGGCCTCGGTGAAGCACTTCGCGAACGCTTCGATAACAAGATTATCGAGTACGTGAGTATTTTCCTCGTCGTGGGGGCGATCGGCGTCGGAACTGCCGCCTACGAGGCGGGGAACATTCTCGGTGGGGCAGCAGGGCTTGCGACGATCACGGGCATCAGCTCAACCGTGTGGGGTGTTTTGATGGGAGCTGTCGCCGGTGGCCTTCTATTCACAGGGCGGTACAAGCTGATCGAACGGGCACTCGTTGGCCTTGTCATCGTGATGGCTCTTTCGTTCGTGGCATCGGCGATATTGATTGGCCCCGATCTGGGAGCGATCGCGGGCGGATTTGTTCCCAGTATTCCCTCTGGTTCACCGTATCTCATCACCGGTCTCATCGGAACGACTGTCGTGGGATATAATCTATTCTTGCACGCGAGTAACGTTCAGGAACGCTGGAGTGGCCCCGAAGACATCGGGTATTCACGTATTGACACGATACTGTCGATCACTGTTGGTGGTCTGATCACGATCACAATTATGGTGACTGCAGCCGCGGCATTCGAACCAGGGACGCAGATCAGCGACATCGGGAGGATGGCTGAACAACTACAGCCGTTGGCTGGTCCGTACGCGAAGCTGTTCTTCAGTATTGGAATCTTTGCTGCCGGGTTCACGAGTGCGACGACAGCACCACTTGCGGGTGCGTGGGCAACTACGGGCGCACTCGGGTGGGACTCGGATCTTCAAAGCACACGCTTCCGAGCTGTCTGGGGAACGATTCTTTCCGTCGGGGTTCTATCCGTGCTGTTAGGTGGTAGTCCCGTTCAGATTATTGTGTTCGCACAGGTTCTCAACGGGGTTCTGCTCCCGATCGTTGCGATCTTCCTCATCTATGCGATGAACCAGACGGATCTTCTTGGCAAGTATACGAACGGCACGGTAACAAACGTGCTCGGTGTAATCGTGGGCATAATTGTTGTGGGACTTGGCATTCGAACACTCCTCAGCGTTACGGGGGTGGTGTAGATGAACGGGCGCAAAATCGGCGTCGACGTCGGTGGAACGTTCACCGACGTGGCACTCTCTCTTAACGATGAACTCGTGACTGCAAAGGTACCCAGTACTGAAGACCAAAGTGAGGGAGTGATCCACGGGATCGAGAAGGCCTGTAAGGAGGCCGGGATCGACCCCGAAACTGTGGATGAGTTCTCCCATGCGATGACCGTCTCGGTTAATGCGCTTCTAGAGGAGGACGGCGCGAAGACTGCACTCGTGACGACCGAAGGGTTCCGAGACGTCTTGGAAATCGGCCGGCAAACGCGGCCCTCGGTGTACGATCTTGATGCGGAAAAACCGACGCCGCTCGTTCCGAGATGTCGCCGTTTTGAGGTCTCCGAACGGGCGTCAACCGACGGGATCGAACAACCTGTAAACGAAGATGAAGTTCAGGCGATCGCCGAAGAGATCAGCCAAGCGGACGTAGAGTCTGTCGCAGTCGCGCTCTTACATGCGTATGCACACCCCAAGAACGAGAAACGCGTCGCGACTATTCTCCGATCGGAGCTTGATGTCCCCGTGTCTGCCTCGCACGAGGTCCTCGCTGAATTTCGTGAATACGAGCGGACATCGACGACAGCTGTTGACGCGTATGTCAGACCCGCGATCGACCGATACGTAAGTCACCTGACTGACCGAGCACACGATCTCGGTGTCCCTCAACCACAGATTATGCAGGCAAACGGTGGCATCACCGATGCACGTACTATCAGAGAAAACGCGGTGACAACTGTCCTGTCCGGACCCGCAGCTGGTGTAGTGGGGGCGAGTGCGATGGCAGCCGACGACACGGACGACCGCGAGGGCTTAGTCACGTTCGATATGGGGGGAACTTCCAGCGATGTGAGCCTTGTCCGTGATGGGGAAGCTGAACGAACGACCGAGGGCGAAATTAATGATCGACCGATCAAAACACCAATGGTCGATGTAGAGACAGTGGGTGCAGGCGGCGGCTCAATCGCGTGGATCGATGCTGGAGGGGCACTCCGGATCGGACCGCGTTCAGCTGGGGCCGAACCTGGTCCCGCCTGCTACGGCAAAGGAGGCACGGAACCAACTGTCACTGACGCGAATCTCGTCTTAGGATACATCGGAGCGAGTACCAGCCTTGGCGGTGAACTGTCGCTAGATGAAGAGGCTGCACACGATGTCCTCGCAAATCTCGCCGATGAGGCAGGACTCGATGGAGCGCTCGAAGCCGCTCGCGGAGTCTATCGTGTCGCGAACGCAAATATGACCCGTGCTATTCGTTCTGTGACCGTCGAGCGAGGATACGATCCGCGAAAGTTCGGTCTGGTTGCGTTTGGTGGTGCGGGACCGATGCACGCTATCCCGATCGCTGATGGGCTTGATATAGACCAAGTGATTATTCCACGTGCATCTGGGGTCCTCTCAGCGTATGGTTTGCTTGCGGCTGACGAAAAGCGCGACGCAGTGCGGACGTATCAGTGCTCGCTCACTGATATTGACTCTGATGATGTCGATACCGTCTACGATGACCTATCCGAAACACTGCTCGTGGAAATTAGTGATCGCGACGCGGCAACCGTCCGGTACTCCGCAGATCTTCGGTATGCCGGTCAGAGCTTCGAACTCACCGTGGACATCGATCGACCGTTCGACGCGGTGGCTGCGGGTAAGCGGTTCGAGACGGCCCACGAATCGGCGTACGGCTACCAAGCAGACGAGCCGGTCGAACTGGTAAACTGTCGGGTAACGGCGACTGTTCCCCGAGACGCGCCGTCCCTCGAATACACAAGTAGCGGTGGCCTACAGAAGACCACCCGTGAGGCGGTGTTCACCGGCGGTGTGTATGAGACAGCTGTGTATGACCGAGATCGGTTGCCGGCGGCGGGTACTGTCGAGGGTCCTTCGATAATTGAAGGTCCTGAGAGTACTATCGTTGTCCCGCCTGCTTGGAATGTACAAACGCGTGACGACGGTGCGCTAATTGCGGAGGTGAGCGACAAATGAGTGACAAAGACGATCTGATGAATGGAACTGACTCGGAGATTGATCCGGTTACCTTGGAGATCCTCCGAAACCAGTTAGAAAGTATTGCGACTGAGATGGGCCACGTACTCATTCGTGGTGCATACTCTCCAAATATTAAGGAACGACAGGATTGTTCGACGGCACTCTTTGACGCGTCGGGGCGAATGATCGCGCAAGCCGAACACATCCCCGTTCATCTCGGTGCGATGCCCGATGCAGTAGATATCGTTCTACAAAAAGATCCGAAGCCCGGTGATGTTTTCATCGTTAACGACCCGTTCGCAGGTGGAACACACCTGCCAGATATCACGTTAGTCTCAACGATCGCCCCCGACGACGAGATAATTGGATTCGCGGTATCACGTGCTCATCATGCTGATGTAGGTGGTAGTGCACCGGGAAGCATGCCACCGGGTGCTCAAGAGATCTATGAGGAGGGACTCAGGCTCCCCGCAGTTCGGCTCATTGACGGCGGTGATCCAAACGAGGCTATCCACGAACTAATCCGGGCCAACGTCCGAACGCCGGACGAGCGTGCTGCGGATCTCCGGGCTCAACGTGCCGCAAATGCACGTGCCGAAGAGCGTATTGGCGAGTTGCTCAACGAGCATGGATCGACGTTGCTTGAGGCATTCGACGCGGTCATCGATTATTCCCGCGAACGTGTTGAAACGGAACTCAGGGAGCTCCCGAATGGTACGTTCCGAGCAGAGGACGTGCTCGAAGGTGACGGCGTGACCGACGAGGATATTCCGATTGAAGTTGGTGTCACTCTCGACGGAGCTACGATCGATGTTGATTTCGGTGGAACCGCTGACCAGGTGACGGGCAATCTGAATGCGCCACTTTCGGTTGCGAAGAGTGCGGTCTACTTTGTCGTCCGCGCCGTAACCGATCCTGATATCCCGCCCAATCACGGGTGTTACGAACCTGTCACCATCTCTGCGCCTGACGGATCGGTTCTTAATCCGGAGCCGCCAGCGGCTGTGGTCGGCGGGAACGTGGAGACAAGCCAGCGTGTGATGGATGTGACGCTCGCTGCCCTAGCAGAGGCTGTTCCAAATGTTGTCCCCGCCGGAGGCCAGGGAACGATGAACAACCTCATTATTGGAGATCGCACCGGGGAGTTCACGTATTACGAGACGATCGGTGGGGGCTTCGGGGCCCGTCCGGACAAAGACGGAATGGACGGTGTCCAAGTCGGGATGACGAACACCCTCAATACTCCGGTCGAAGCAATGGAAACCGAGTATCCGCTTTGGGTCGATGAATACAGCTTACGCCCATCGAGCGGTGGTGATGGCCACTATCGCGGTGGCTTAGGGCTCGAACGAACTGTCACCGTTGAAACGGATGCGACCGTTTCGCTGCTGACTGAGCGCCGGCGCACTGCCCCCGCAGGAATCGATGGCGGGGAAGATGGTGCAACTGGTCAGAACCTCGTTGACGGCGAGACTGTTCCTGCGAAAGTCTCTATCGATGTTGACGCTGGAACAACCGTCTCGATCCGCACCCCCGGTGGTGGTGGGCACGGTGACCCCAACGAGCGTGAGACGGTGGCAAGGGAACGGGATGAACGCGACGGTAAAGTAAACTGATGACCCGGATTGGTGTCGTCCTTCCCTCCTCGAACACGACCGTCGAGCCGGAGTTCCGCTCGATACTTCCGGACAATTGTACGATCCACGCTGCTCGAGTTCCTCTCGAGGACGTTACGGCTGATGAACTCGATGTGATGGCGGATCACGCCGAACGTGCTGCGTCGCTGCTCTCACATGCCTCTGTTGACGGCGTTGCCTACGCTTGTACTACCGGAAGCCTCATCCACGGCTCTGGATTTGATACACGCTTGGAATCCAGATTATCTGATGTCATTGATGCCCCAGCGATTGCGACCGCACGGTCGGTCGTCAGAGGACTAAATGCGCTCGACGCAGACAAAGTCGCCGTCGCAACACCGTATGCGGCAGAACTGGATCGGCTGGAGCGAGATTACCTAACTGAGAACGATATTGAGGTGGTTTCAATCGATGGCCGAGGTCTCGTTGAAAACACGACAATTGGGAAATTGGATGCTGTAGATGCCGAAGAGCAGGCGAAATCGGTTCTTTCGACGACTCCTGAAGCGGATGCGCTGTTCATCTCGTGTACCAACTACCGATCTATTCCAGCGCTGATGTCCTTGGAGACAGAATTCGATATTCCGGTTGTCTCAAGTAATGCGGCAACAGTTTGGGACCTCTGTAATCAGGTCGGCATTCAGCTGGATAGCTCTGTTAAAATCCCATTCGGCAGACATATTCTCGACTGAAACAGCAGGTAAATAAGAGGTGTAAATTGACCGCTGAGAATCTTACCAGTTCGAAATGATGTTCGGAGCACCGTGCAAGATGTAGCGCGCGTATCTTGTACAGAAGCTCTTCAGAAAACGAGCTGGTCGGAGCGGTCAATACAGGCCACCACGTGACTGGCCAATACGGGAGAACAGTTATCAGAGCCTGTGCTAATATAATTGAAAGTGGATTCGTATCCAAGGTTTATTCTCACTGCTGTGACGGGATTACTGATTGGCATACCCCTGTATCTAGCTATCTTCACACCTGAGATACTCTCCCTCGAACTGTTCACGAGTCTTGGATTCTAGGTTCCCGTAGCTATTCTCCTCTTCGTGATGATCTTTGGATTCTGGATAGGTCAGAGATCGAATCTCACGTGATCCGCTCTCTAGCGGTAATTACTCAAGAAGTACGTTCAACGAGCGGATGGTTCATCCGATTTGACGCGAAATAAGTTAAGCCAACGTGCTGACTCCATCTCTAAGTCTTGTACTGGCCGGCCTGCTAACTCCTAAATATATACTGTCATTTTATTATTTTCGGTGCGCGCCAGCAGAACTCTAAATGTGTTGAGAAGGTACTAGTATTAGACATTCACGAAAAGGGGTTCTATTTTATATACTGAACCCCACAAAACGGAAAGTGTGACTCGCGTCGCGATATACGCCCGCGTCTCAACCGATCGCCAAGACCACGAGCGACAGATCCGCGAGCTCGAGGAGTTTGTCTCCGAGGAGTATCCTGACGCAAGCGTCGAGCGGTTTGCCGATGTTATCTCGGAGACTGACGACGAGGGTGGCGCGGAGTATCGCCAGCTTCGCGAAGCGATCGCCGATGGGGAGATCGGTGCTGTCGTTGTTCATGAGCTGTCTCGACTCTCCCGACTCGGTGGTGGCGAGATCCACAACTTCCTCCAACACGCTCTCGAACACGAGACGAGCGTCCGAGACCTCGAGGTTGGCCTCGATCTCGACGTCGACGACAGCATGGTCGATCAAGCGGTCACCCGGATGATCGCTGGACTCATGGGCGACCTCGCTCGGATTGAACAGACACAGAAGGTCCGCCGAATCCAATCGGGAGTTGACGCTGCTCAGGAGGCCGGTAAATGGACCGGCCGGCCGCCGACCGGGTTCGAGGTCGTTGACGGTCATCTCCGAGTTGATTCCGAGGAGTACCTTCGAGTTCGCGCCGGCATAGAACGGGTCGCCGCCGGAGAATCGATTGCCGATGTTGCCGACGACATCGGTGTCGCCGCGAGTACACTCCGAGAGCTGTATAATGACCGTGCGGAGCTATATCTCTGCGGCGAAGCCGATGACGATCGCGTTGACGCCGCCCTCAAGGATATCCGCCCGCTGAGTGAGCCGGCTGCCGAACCCGCCGAGGACCTCAATAAGCGACTCAGACAGCTCGAACAGAAGGTTAAAAATCTCGACTGAACGCAGTCAACAGTAGATCTATCTGATCTATGTTAGTTGGGGAGTGTAAGATACAGAGGTTGTAGTCCGCAAATGGGATTTATTTGTTCTGAGTTCCAATTCCAGCGGGAGGCTGGCGACAACGGTACGTTCCCATAACTTACCTGTGTAGCGGGTCAACCCAAACCTAGCCATAACATGCCTCCAGCAGATTCCTCTCAGCAACAGACGGAAGAATCCCTTAGTCATCCGCCTATTCCGTGTGATGCGTGCGAGTCTGCTCTCCACGCCACAGGTGGTCACACGGTGTCTTTCCTTCTCTTGGATCAACTCACCCTCCCTCTTGTTGGCTGTGATGAACATCTTGAGCAGTTCACCTCGATTTCTGGGTTTACGACCGAGAACACAGCTGAACTAATAGACCATCGGCCAGCCGGTGGTATCAACTGTCCCAGTTGCCACCTCGCACGACATAGTCCAGACCACCCCGTGATCCCCGTACAGGATGGAGCAGTTGCTATTCTTACCTGTCCAGAACATCAATCAGAGATCGTTGATCGGTTCTACACAGGCCTTGAGACGCAACAGCAGCTTACTGCTTCCCTCGATACCCTCCAGTAGACCCAACAATTCCAATTCACACGGCCCTGCTGAGACTCTCAAAAACACTTCCCGAAAATAGTGAAACAGTGGCATCTATTTCGGAGTTGATAGGTAGAGGTGTGTAAGACTTAGAGGATGAGTTCAACGTTAGTATCGAATCAGATATTTTATTCCACAATTTACATGACCTACCACAATCAAGCTCTTTCACATAGCCTATGTCAGAAAAGTCGCCCGGCAGGTCCTCCAGCAAATCTTCCAGTAGGCCCTCCAATTCACGATGGTGGTATGGCGTCGCGTTCTTCATCGGAGTTTTTGTGATAGTACAGGCCTCATACGGTATTCTTCAATTAGTGAGCGAAACACAGGCCGGTTCTCCACCAAGCCTCGTGCCCTCCGATCCAGAGACTGGATTGCTATTCTTATTCTCCTTGCTCTCGGTGGTAGCGACCGTTCTAATCGGGGGCCTTCTAGCCCCACTATACTCCTTATGCCTCTATCTCGATGCCAGAGCACTCCGTCAGGAAGATATCGACTGGATACCAAACCGGGTGCTGTGGAGCGGCGTTGCCATACTACACTTGGGTTCGTTTGTGTTTTCGGCTGTACAACTAATCACGATTCCGGCCGGTGTAGCGTATCTTTACAAGCGTCACAAGGAGATCGGCCTCGGATAACCACGCAAACCGTTTTATTCGCGGTGACCGACTTGCAAGTTCTCACGGCTAATTCAGTATCAATACCGGGAAATAAACGCCGTAACAAGAGTTCCATGAGGCCCTCGTGTTCCTCCAAGAGGTCTACAAGGATGTCGAGGACGCAGCCGACGAGCTCGCAGAACGGCTCCAGGTGCCCGGGGGCGTCTCGCATGGGGGCATGACCACGCTCGCGGAATACGCGACCGTCGAGGTCGAAGACAACACGCTCGTGCTCGAATCGGCGACGCAGTAAGCTACTCGATTTCGGGGCCACTCTCGTCGGTGCGCCCCGGGAGTTCGAGTTCGATTTCGAGTTCCGGCTCGTCGACGCCCTCGTACTCTACTTCCAACTCGACTGGTTCCCTGAACGCGAAGGGCAGTTCCCAGTCGTCGCCGATGATTATCAGTTCGTTGTCGTCGCGGAGCTGTTCGCAGAACGCGATCAGGACCGCCCACCTCGCTTACGTCCAGTCGATCTGTCTCCTCGAAGTTCCGTCCCGACCGAATCGTCGATCGCGATCCAGCCGTCGGTGTTTTCGCATTCGATGAACACTACCTTTCTTGAATAGTGGGACGGTTGTAGTCCTCGATCCTAACACTAGTGTAGAGATGGCCTTCTACGAGTGGAATGTCCCTCTCTGGACATCTCTGAGCGTATGCGAAATTAACAACGACGGGACCGAAGAGATACTCGTCGGATACGGTGGTGGGCGAGTTGTTATGCTTACCTATTCGTCGTGACTGACGTTCGCTGATCGTACCAGAATCGCCATACTACCACGCACTGTCTCTCATCCTGCAGTATGAGAACGCAACGATCTACACCGACTGACGATGAACCGAAGAACGACACTACAACGCGACGGCGCTACCTCAAGGGCACGCTCGGCGCTGCTGCCACCGTTGCGGCTATCCCCGCTCTGAGTGGTGTTGTAGCCGCACACTTTCCCCTTGAACTTGATATCGATATTCAACCAAATAACGCAGAGAATTTTATTGACGTAGACGAACACGACTCAGTATCGGTTGCCGTCCATCCCTCGGAGTTCCTCAACGGTGATGGTGAACGAGAGACGTTCGACCCCACGGACGAACCTGTGCGCTATCGGTTCGGGTCCCGGTTCGTTGTTCAGGACGGCGAAGGTGCACGCCCACTTGCCGACGGGGAGGTCACTGAGATCGAAAGCTCTCATGGTGACAGTCACGAAGTGCTAGTTCTGGATTTCCCGGTTGACGACATGGGACTTGATGGTGAGGAGGAGACTGGATGGCTGTACTGGGAGCGTGATGACACCGGCGAACACGGCTACGCTGGCGTGGACTCCGTCAGAGTCTACGGTACGGAGACATCAAACCGAGCATCTCTAGATTTGCTGAGACAATTGTTGAGCGGACGCACTTAATCGCCAGGGCGCGAACAATAGCACTGGATGGGAAATTCGGATAGATCGAGTGGCGACGATCATTTTGGAGAGCGACGATGAACAACGTTACCGGCGACTTGGCGGTCGCCACCGTGGTCGGTAAGTGGAACGACGCTATCGGCTTCGACGATGGCGTGTGGGCTCGGTGAAATAATCAGCGTCCGACATCCGTGGCCGGTGAGAGTCTCACAACCTCCAGAAACAACTCTATTTGTACTAGTACAATCGGACCAGTAGTATTTAGTACTGGCTTCGACATAGCATATATTGTGGTAAAACTAACTATCCCATATATACGGTAGGGTTCGAGAAAGGAATCCGACAATCAAACACATGAACTGCCCAGACTGCGATAACGACCGCACACGTGTCCTCGATACAGGCTCAAACGCGAGTGGAGATACTGTGCGGCGGCGGCGCGAATGCTGCCGTTGTTCGTTCCGATTTACCACATACGAGCGCCCAGAATGGGACTCGCTCCAAGTAAAAAAGCGGAACGGAGACATTGAGCCATACGACAAGCAGAAACTCCGTAACGGCATCATTCGAGCCGTAGAGAAACGACCAATAACAGACGAGCAAGTCGCAGAACTGCTGGAGACAGTCGAGGCAGAACTGCGGGCCAGAGACGAACGGATTATCTCGTCGAGTCTGATCGGCGATCTTGTCTCTGAGAACCTTCGGACACTTGATCAGGTAGCCTATATCCGATTTGTCTCAGTTTATAAATCATTTTCTGAGCCACAAGAATTCCTAAAAGAGCTTGATGCGGTCTTAGATGCGGAGCTAGACGATTTCGAAGACCCGAACAGATCACAATGACACAAACGCACACGAAACAGACGTACTAATGAGTAAGAACGAAACCACGAGTGGAGAAGCAGAGTCCGACATCTTCTCCGAACGAACACATCTGAAACCGTACGAGTACAGCGACTTCCGTGACTACACTGATGCGATACGCAACAGTTACTGGGTACATACGGAATTCAACTTCTCGGGCGACGTCCAGGATTTCAAGGTTAACACGACCCCTGCGGAAAAGACCATTATTAAGCGGACAATGCTGGCTATCGCACAGATCGAGGTGCAGGTGAAAACCTTCTGGTCAGATATCTACGAAGAGATGCCTAAAGCAGAGGTCGGCAATGTAGGTATGACCTTCGCGGAGAGCGAAGTGCGACACATGGACGCCTACAGCCACCTGCTTGAGATTCTCGGCATCGAAGACGACTTCGAGCAGGTGACTGAGGTTCCTGCTATAAAAAACAGAATCGAGTACCTTGACCGGTGTCTAGAAACTAACGAAGAGGATGACAAACAGGAGTATGTGAAAAATATCCTCCTGTTCAGTACGTTTGTCGAGCACGTCTCGCTCTTCAGCCAGTTCCTGATAATGACGAGCTTCGACAAGCACGAGAAGAAGTTCAAGGGGATCGCAAACGCCGTCGAAGCAACCAGCAAAGAAGAACAGATCCACGGGCTGTTCGGAGTTGAATTGGTCGAGACGATCAAAGAAGAGAACCCGGAGATGTTCGATGATGAACTCGAAGCGGATGTCCAAGAGGCTTGTCAGCAGGCTTACGAGGCTGAGATGGACATTCTCGACTGGATCTTCGAGGACGGCGAGCTGGAGTTCCTCCCCCGAGAGCACGTTGATGAGTTCCTGAAGGATCGGTTCAATCAGAGTCTGGAGAACGTCGACGTGGACCCAGTATTCGAGACCGATGACGAGCTGCTCGAAGAGACGCGGTGGTTCGATGAAGATATTATGATGACCAAGGACAACGACTTCTTCAGCAAGCGGTCGACCACGTACAACAAACACACACAGAGCGTCACGGCAGAGGAGATGTTCTAATAATGTCGCAAGCAGAACTCACCAAAGTAGAAAAAGAACACCAGGAACCGTTCTACTGGTTGAACGACGACAGCGTCGAGTTCCTCCGAGAGGGATACCTACTCGAGGGCGTTGATCCGAAAGAACGGATCAGACAGATCGCAGAGAACGCCGAAGAGATCCTCGACGAAGACGGCTTCGCAGACCGGTTCTATGAGTATATGAGCCGCGGGTACTACAGCCTCGCCAGCCCGATCTGGGCAAACTTTGGACTGGACAGAGGCCTCCCCATCAGCTGCTTCGGCAGCTACATCGAGGACAGTATGGAGAGTATCCTATACACCCACGCCGAAGTGGGTGAAATGACGAAGCTGGGCGGAGGTACGAGCGGATACTTCGGTGAAATACGTCCACGAGGCAGTCCGATCACGAACAATGGAAAAAGTAACGGGAGTTATAGTTTCACGGAGCTCTTCGACACCGCGATCAACGTCGTAAGTCAAGGTGAAACCCGGAGAGGCCAGTTCGCGGGCTATATCGACATCGAGCACGGCGACCTCGATGAATGGCTCAACATCAAGACCGAGGGTGACCCGGTGCAGGATATCTACTACGGCGTCATCATCGGCGACGACTGGTTCCAAGAGATGGTCGACGGCGATACCGAAAAGCGAGAGAAGTGGGCGAAGATCATTGAGACGCGGATCAATATCGGCGTCCCGTACATTATCTTCAGAGGCAACATGAATGAGGGGAAGCCGCAGGTGTACAAAGACAAGGACTACCAGATCAATGCGTCGAATCTCTGTACCGAGATCGCGCTCCCCGCTAACCCGGATGAGAGTTTCGTCTGCTGTCTCTCAAGTATGAATGCGCTCCACTACGACGAGTGGAAGGACACGGACGCGGTCGAGACGTTGACTCGCTTCCTCGACGCCGTGATGGAGGAATTCATTCAGAAAACGGAAGGGACGCAGTTCATGGAGCGAGCTGTACAGTTTGCCAAGCGGCATCGAGCTATCGGTATCGGTGTCCTCGGATGGCACAGCTACCTCCAGAGCAACATGATCCCGTTCGATAGTATGGAGGCGATGCAGAAGAACGAGAGCGTGTTCCAGACGATCAAAGAGAAGAGCTACGCAGAGAGTGAACGACTCGCCGACGAGTTTGGCGAGCCAGAGGTGCTCGAAGGGTACGGACGGCGGAACACAACCACGATGAGCGTGGCCCCGACAAAGTCGAGCAGCGTCATCCTCGGACAGGTAAGCCCGAGTATCGAACCGCTGAAGGCGAACTACTTCGTGAGAGACGGCGCGAAGCTCAAGTCAACCCAGAAGAATCGGTTCCTTGAGGCAATCCTGAAGGAGCGAGGGAAAGACAACAGAGAGGTCTGGGATAGTATCGCAAATAAAGATGGTAGCGTACAGCATCTCGACTGCCTGACGGATGAAGAGAAGGATGTGTTCAAGACCATGGCCGAAATCCCACAGATGGCCATCATCAACCAAGCAGCGCAGAGACAGGAACACATCGACCAGGCGCAGAGCATCAACATCTCGATCGACCCTAGCGAAGTCAGCACAAAGGAGATCAATCAGCTCTACATCAAAGCATGGGAGAAAGGCGTGAAGAGCCTCTACTACCAGAAGAGTGTGAATGCCGCACAGAAGTTCAGCCGAAATCTCCTCGAGTGTAAGGCCTGCGAGAGCTGATATTCATATTGGAAGTTTTATATTATAGTCGCGTATAAAATTTTTTAGATTTCATATCTATTCGTTCAAAACCTCGGAGGATGATTTTGATGCGTGCCTTCTATTCAGAACCGCTCAACATGAATCAATACTGGGTTCAGGCGTGTACCCTCTACTGAGGATCTCCGGCACGTTTCCAGACGTGAAGAGACCGGCGCTTCGTGCTGTGGCAACTCGTTCGACATCACTCACGAGCCGTTCGATAACCGTTTGTGCCCCTCTCGGGTACGCACGCTGGACGATCCCCTGCTTATTCGCGAGGAGAATTAACCCATAGTGCGGGAACTGGTACTCAACCACAATCTTACTTACTGTAGACCGCCAAGAGTTGCGAAACTGATGGATCCGCTTGACGACAATCTCCCCCGGCGGCAGGTTCTCAAAGCAGCAGTGGCGGCTGGGGGTGTAAGCGCACTGAGTGCCTGTTTAGATATGGCTAGCTCGGAACCGGTTCCGACCGGCGATTCGAACGCGAAACCCTCACGCCAACACGCTTGGCAGGAGTATATCCGCCACGATGAGCACGGGAACTCCCAACTCCCGAAACACCAGATACTCCTTTATATTATCTTTGATGGGGATGGACAGCCGTCGGCTGACACCCGTTCAATACTTGAACAAGCACTGACGGGTCTCGATCGAGCCTACGAGTGGAGTCATAAGGGCCTACTTCACTCGATCGCGTACTCGCCGTCGTACTTCGAACGGTTCGATCAATCTCTTCCTGAGAACGTGGACCTCCCCCGACCAACGGCGCTCTCGCCGTTCGAATCCCCTACGTTCGATACACAGGACGCAGTTATCCACCTCGCGAGCGACCGAGCCGACGTTGTGCTCGAAGCCGAGCAGGCTCTTCGAGGTGAGCAGGACCAAGCGAATGGCGTATCCGTCGAAGCCCGACTTACCGATGTCGCGACGATCGATTCGCGACGGACCGGGTTTGTCGGTGCTGGACTTCCGGCACAGCACCAAGATGCGGCTGGTATCCCCGACTCAAATCCGGTTCCGGAAGCTTCGCCCCTGTTTATGGGATTTGAGGCCGGATTCAAGGGGAACCAAGCGACCGAGGACTATGTCACTATTCAAAACGGTCCATTCGCGGGCGCAACGACGAAAGTTATCGCCAACCTTCGTCAGCGACTTGACGACTGGTACGACGAGCAGTCCTTCGAGGAACGAGTAACGGAGATGTTCAGCCCTGGTCACGCCGACAAGGATCTTGTCAAGGGTGTCGGATCGAACCTCGGCTCTGATAGCGGTATTGATCAGTTTATTGGCGATATCGAATCAGATGCGAAAACGCACAACCGCGTTGGCCACGCGCAGAAGGCTGCCCGTGCGAACCGCGACGCAGACGGGAACGTGAAGCTCTTCCGCCGACACTTCGAGTCGACAGACGATATCGGGTCCGACCAGAAGGTAGCGAGCCTCCACTTTCCTTCGCTCCAGCGCCGTATCACCGACTTTGAGGACGTCCGTCGGGCGATGAACGGCACAGATCTTACCAAAGTGACGCCGGCAATCCGACAACGTGTCAACAACGGTATTCTCGAATACATTTTTGTCCGCCGTCGCGGGAACTTTCTCGTTCCGCCTCGTCGACATCGGGAGGTGCCGACGCCACAACCTGAATCGTAGTCTTGGGTATTGAAAACCCCGAAAACGATTCGATGACCGAACCACAATCGTCTTTCTGTACGGGCCTCAACATCAGATATGAATCGACGTGCGTTTCTCCGGGCTGGTGCCGTTCTCACCGGATCAACTGCTCTCGCCGGCTGTACAGGACTGTTCGAAGTGCCGGCGACGGGGGAACCGTCAGTCCCGGAAGATCGGCCGGATGCGATCTACGTCCCAAGTCACATTGAGGGAATGGAGATGTCCGGAATGGGCAAGCAGGGCGACTACGCGTTCGGGCTGATGTATAGCTACGCCCACCGCTTCTGGAACGTCAACGGCGACTCAGTTTCGAAGACCGAAATTCAGAACGATGACGACGTTCATCTGATGGCGACTGTATGGGACCCTGAGACGATGACGGTGCTTCCGGAAACCGGACTCTCAGTCGAGATATACCGAGACGACTCGCTGGTCTCGCAAGAAGCTATTTATCCGATGCTCTCACAGCCGATGGGATTTCACTACGGAGCAAACTTCGGACTGGATGGAGACGGGGAATACACAGTCCGTCTGAGCGTCGGCGCTCTCCCTACGCGCCGGTCAGGAGCATTTCAAGGGCGATTCTCCGAGCCAACGACCGTCGAAATCCCGTTTGAGTACAGCCAGCAGGCGAAAGAGGAAATCATGGTCAAGCAGGTGGAAGACGAGTCCGGAACCCCTGGGGCTGTTGACCCGATGGAGATGGAAATGATGCCCAGTTCGACAGCGCCGGCCGAAAACGATTTCCCAGGCAGGGTCATCGGCTCCGGGATGAGCAACGACGCGAAGTTCGTTGTGACCGTCCTTGATACGCCGCCAGCTGGTATTGATCGTGACGGGCAGTACGTCGCCGTGTCCGCACGGTCCCGGTACAATCGAATGATTCTCCCTGCGATGGGACTGGAAGGAACGCTTTCGAGGGGAGGCGAGACAGTTTACGAGGGTGAATTTGTGCGGACGCTCGATCCGGATCTGAACTATCACTACGGCGCAGTTGTTACTGGTGTTGAGCCAGGCGACAAGCTCCTGTTACAAACAACCGCCCAGCCACAGACCGCGAGACACGAGGGATATGAGACGGCCTTTGGCGGCCTTATGGGTGGAATGGAGGATGTGACCATCACTGCCGAATAGCGGGCAAAATGTACTCCTCAAACGCACTTGTGGTGTAGAGAAGACGGTGATACGTTCCCAGATACAACGCGACCGACGCTTTCAAGCGCGCCCGTGCTGGTGAGTCCGGCGAGGAGGTGACGACGTTTTATCCGGTGGTGATCTGTTCGACATCGTTCACGAGTCGTTCGATGTCCGTTTGCGGTCCTCTCGGGTACGCACGCTCGACGATCCCCTGCTTATTTATGAGGAGGATCAGCCCATAGTGCGGGAATTGGTACTCAAGATTCTCGTACTGATCGGCTGACGCCTTCTCAATCTTGAGCCCAAAATGCTCGTCTAACAGTTCCTGACCTCGTTCGTAGCTTTCCGGGCGGAGGAAGTGCCAATTGTTCGCATCGAGGTTTACTCCTTGCTGGCCGGCGTACTCACGGAGGGTTTCGGCGGTGTCGCGCTCGGGGTCGAACGTTTGTGCGAGGAATACTGCCTCATCGCCGTATCCATTTCCGGTAGCAGCTTCTTGTGCGCGACGAAGTCGGAGGATGAGCGCGGGACACACCCCGTCCGGGCAGTTCGTGTAGAACGATGTCCAGAGGATGGCACGCTCACCCTCATACTCAGAAATTGATATCTCTTCATCCGTGATCGGGTCCGGGACGGTGAAGTGTGGCATCTCATCGCCGTAGCTCGGGTGAACGGCCTCGCTTAGGTCCTGTTCTGGGGGACCGAGGACAGTTCCCTCAGCACCTTCGTTACCGAGCACGCCAAGACAACCAGCGGTACCG
>NZ_LR594487.1:1051950-1053013 GCF_901686465.1 Halorubrum sp. DM2 | reverse complement strand
ATTCGTCGACGGTCCGGACAAACCGATCGACGAGCCGGTCCGGTAGCGACGGCGACACTGTCTCGATGAGTTCGGCCGTGCGGTCCGGACGGTTCAACGTGAGTGTCATCGGCCGCTCGTCGGACTTCTCGACGATCCCGTTTTCCGCGAGCGTCGAGACGTGCCACGAGATCGTACTTCGTGCGAGATCGAGATCGCTCGCGAGCGTCTTCGGTCGCTTCGGGCCGTCAGCATGAAGCCGGATGAGGATTTTCCGGGTGGTCTCTCGTCTGAGAAACGCGAGAGCACGTCGTTCCCACGGATCGAACGACGGGGCAAAATAGTGTGTGCGGCCGCCGATCCGCTCGACGGCGAGTTCGTCGTTACGGACGAGACGACGGAGATGGTACTGGACTTGCCCGGTCGCGATATCGAGATCGCGGCCGACCTGGTTGAAGTGGACACCGGGTGTGTCGCGAACGTGGCGTCGGATCTGAGTCCGGGTGTCCGGCATCTGTGGTCAGCCGACCTAACCGTTACCCGACTAAAACGTGTGCGTTCGTTATCTCTGCCTGGGAACGGACAAAACCGCGGTGTTAGCCGACAAACCGGTTCGGAACTACACTGGAGTCTCGATCGAAGGGTCGTTTTCTTGTTCGTCCCCGTTCAAAGCCCGTTGTGATGCAGCCAATCGCCCTCCTGTTGTCCGCGATCGATGGGTGGTCCGTAGAGGGATCACTACTGCTGCTCGCGGCTGCACTCGTCGCCGGAATGGGTACGGGTATCCTCTCCGTCGTCAGCGTCGTCGCGTATCGTCGTCGTCGAGGAAGACAGTACCAGCTGATCGCTGTCGCGGTCAGCATGCTGCTGTTCCGATCGATTGTGGGCACTGGAACGATCCTCGGTATCGTGCCAATGCCGATCCACCACTTCGTCGGACATGGTCTCGACTTTTTGATCGCAACGATCATTCTCTACACGGTGTACACACATGCGCCAGGATCGGTCGGAAACGACACCGTCTCAGACTGAACAGCGATATTTGACGAAGCGACTGGGAATCGAATTTCGTCTCAGTATTCTT
>NZ_LR594487.1:1050818-1051880 GCF_901686465.1 Halorubrum sp. DM2 | reverse complement strand
GCTCGTCGACGGTCCGGACGAACCGATCGACGAGCCGGTCCGGTAGCGACGGCGACACTGTCTCGATGAGTTCGGCCGTGCGCTCCGGACGGTTCAACGTGAGTGTCATCGGTCGATGGTCGGACTTCTCGACGATCCCGTTTTCCGCGAGCGTCGAGACGTGCCACGAGATCGTACTTCGTGCGAGATCGAGATCACTCGCGAGCGTTTTCGGTCGCTTCGGGCCGTCAGCATGAAGCCGGACGAGGATCTCCCGGGTGGTCTCTCGTCTGAGAAACGCGAGAGCCCGTCGTTCCCACGGATCGAACGACGGGGCAAAATAGTGTGTGCGGCCGCCGATCCGCTCGACGGCGAGTTCGTCGTTACGGACGAGACGACGGAGATGGTACTGGACTTGGCCAGTCGCGATATCGAGATCGCGGCCGACCTGGTTAAAGTGGACACCGGGTGTGTCGCAAACGTGGCGTCGGATCTGAGTCCGGGTGTCCGGCATCTGTGGTCAGCCGACATAGCCGTTACCCGAGTAAAACGTGTGCGTTCGTTATCTCTGCTTGGGAACGGACGAAACCGCGGCGTTAGCCGACAAATCAGTTCAGAACGACACGAGGTCCCGTTCGAAGGGTCGTTTTCTTATTCGTCCCCGTTCAAAGGCCGTTGTGATGCGGCCAATCGCCCTCCTGTTGTCGGCGATCGATGGGTGGTCCGTGGAGGGATCACTACTGCTGCTCGCGGCTGCACTCGTCGCCGGAATGGGTACGGGTATCCTTTTCGTCGTCAGCGCCGTCGCGTATCGTCGCCGCCAAGGGGCACAGTACCAGTTGATCGCTGTCGCGGTCAGCATGTTGTTGTTCCGGTCGATTGTGGGCACAGGAACGATCCTCGGTATCGTGCCGATGCCGATCCACCACTTCGTCGGACATGGTCTCGACTTTTTGATCGCAGCGATCATTCTCTACACGGTGTACGCATATGCGCCAGGATCGGTCGGGAACGACACCGTCTCAGACTGAACAGCGATATTTGCCGAAGCGATTGGGAATCGAATTTCGTCTCAGTATTCTC
>NZ_LR594487.1:1050000-1050748 GCF_901686465.1 Halorubrum sp. DM2 | reverse complement strand
GGTGAAAGCGACGCCGATAACGTGTTCGAAGATCAGTCCGCGAAACGCCCCGTTCGGAGTCAGCGTGATCGCTCCGGCGATCTCTTCCGGAGACATACCTCCCGCCAGCGACCGGAGGATCGCGAGGTCGCCGCCGAGGACGCCGACGAGCAGTGCGAGGAGACCGAGTGCGATCGCGCTCCGTCGGCTCGACGCCAGCGCCGAGACCGCTGCCGCCAGCGACAGGTACGCGGTCCCGAAGAGGAGGACGAACGCGAGGAACCGCACGAAAAGAAGCGGCGAGTCTACTCCGCTATGCGTCGCGAAGATTCCTGTGTCCGGCGTCGCAGTTATCCAGACGTATAGCCCGACCAGCGCGAAGGGAACGCCCACGATCGCGACGAGCGCCGCGATACGCGCCAGTAACACGCCGAGAACGTAGCCGACGGTACTCACGGGATAGGTCCGTATCACAGCGAACTCGCCGCTCGTGGCGTCCGTGAGCAGCGCACGGTACCCGAGCACTATCGCGAGAAGCGGGACGAGTAGCTCTGTCGGGAGCAGAAGATCGACGACTGCCGGCACGAACCCGGTCCCCCCGCCCCCACCGACCGCGACGAGTCCGCCGAGCACGATGAGAAGTCCTGCTGCGAGGACGGCGTAGCCAGGAGTCCGTCGAACGGTTACCAGTTCGCGACGGAACACGGTCCCGATGTCCGCGAGCAACCGACTCATCGGTCCGACACCCCCGTGACGTGGACGGACTCCG
>NZ_LR594487.1:1029671-1049930 GCF_901686465.1 Halorubrum sp. DM2 | reverse complement strand
GCGCAGCCTCATTCACGTCCTTGGAGTCGTCGTCGCCGTCTGTGTCACCGGTATCGATATCGCTCTCGGCGCTCACTCTATCGTTGACGACCGCGCGGTACAGACCCTTCACGTCGTCGACGCCGTAGTCATCCACCAGGCGATCGCGGGAGCCCGCCACGGCCACGCGACCGCGGTCGAGCACGACAACGTCGTCGGCGTACGTGTCGACGAGGTCGAGGTCGTGGGAGCTGACGACGACGGCAGTGTCGTCACTCGCACGGGCCGCTGCGGCTCGGAATGCTCGCTCGCGCATCTCCGGATCGAGCCCGCTTGTCGGCTCGTCGAGCACCGCAATCGCCGGGTCGCCAAGCGTCGCCTGTGCGATCCCGAGGAGGCGTCGCATTCCACCTGAGAGCGCCGAGACGCGCTTGTCGCCTGCGTCGGCAAGTCCCACGTCCGCCAGCGCCGCGTCGGGATTGTCACCGACGAGCGCTGCATAGAAGCCGAGGGTCTCTCGGGCCGTGAACTCACCACGAAACGGGACCCGTTGCGGGAGATAGCCGATCCGCTTGTCACTCCCGTCGTCAGTACTGCCCTCGTGAGCGTACCGCACCGCTCCCGCGGTCGGCTCGACCGCTCCCGCGAGGACGCCGAGCAGCGTCGACTTCCCGGAGCCGTTCGGACCGACGACGGTGGTGATGCCGGAAGTGATCGAGAGCGAGACCTCGTCGAGAACCCGGATCCCGCCGTAGGTCCGAGTCAGGTCGACGACCTCCGCGAGCACGCGCTCACTCATCTGTAATCACCCACTCTGGCGCTGTTCCGATTTGTCGTATTCTGGTCCGTCGTGTTCTCATGAGTCGTGTCCTGCTCACCGGTGAGCGAGCCGAGTTCTGCTCTCCAGTCCGCGTGGACCGATCCTTCGCGTTCGGCATCGGGTCCAGTCACCGCGTCGATTCGTTCGGGATTGTATGGCTCAGACGCCGGTATCGGGTCGATGATGCTTCCGGAGCGGGCACCGGGGACGGTGCCGCGGAGTCGATCGAGTAGAACTGCCGCGGGCGACTCGCGCACGGTAACAGCCGATGCCTCGCGGTGGAGCGCGGAATCAACCGGTGAGGTCGGGCGATACGCTCGCTCGCCAAACAATTGCTGCCCAACATTCGCTCCCTCCCAGTAGTTACCGCGATCACCGTTAGCCCAGACGCGAAGCGCGCCCGCACCGGCGGCAGCGTGGTTTTCGTTGCCGACGAAGTCGTTTGCCACGACACGACTCGACGGGACGATCGTCGTCGCACGCGCGCCGAGTTCGTTGTCGGCGACCACGTTGTGTTCGTACAGCGACCCGCGCGCACTCGTCGAGAACCCGAGTTCGTTACCGACGAGCGTGTTGTACCCGATGTACGTTCGCGTTCCCGACGACTGGATTCCCGCACTAGAGTTGCGCACGTCGTTGCCGACGATTGCGTTCCCTGAAGGACGGGTCATCACGGTGACCCCCGCGAACAGTTCGTTTCGGGCGGTGTTGTCCGCGACCAGCGCGTCGCCGGTGAACATGAGATGGATGCCGTACCGGTTGTCAATGAACGTCGAGTTCCGGATGATCGAGCCGTCCGCGCGATGGAGGTAGATCCCGTCACGACCGCCCTCAAACCGGCTATCAGTCACGGTTACACGCGACTCCATCCCCGTGATTCCCATGAACCCGTCCTGCCACGTCTCGGACCCGTCGACGCGGAGGTCGCGGACGACCGCATGTGAACCCTCGCGCAACAGGAGCCCGCTCGCGTTCGTTTCTATCGCGACGTCGTCGACGACGAGCCCCGATGCGGCAATCGCTCGGATCCCGGCGTCGCCGTGGCCGTACCCGCTCTGGATGTTCGCGTCCCACGCCTCGTCTTTAGAGGTAGGTGCCGCCTCCGGATCTCGCGTCCGGTTTCCGACACCGTCGATCCGGAGTCCCCGGATGGCGACATCGGCCGCGCGAACGGTGACGACCGATCCGTTGCCGTCGCCGCTGATCCGCGCGCCGTCGCCCGCGATAGTTACGGATTCGTTGACCGTCACCGTCTCATGATATTCTCCCTCTGGGACGACGACCGTCGTGTTCGACGGGGCCGCCGCGACCGCCGCGTCGATCGTCGGCTCGTCTTCCCCGACGACCACCGAAACGGGGCGGTTCGCAGTCCGCTCCGCCCTCGCAATCCGATCGTTGGCCGCCTGCCACCGACTCGGTGCGAGCGACCGCACCGTCGCTGCGGAGTCGACGTCGAACGAGCGGTTCCGGACTGATTCCCAGCCGACCACCGATCCGTTATAATCGGCCGCGAACGACTCGGCCGCGTCTCGACTTCGGAAGGGGATCACGGCCTCGCCAGCCGGCATGCGGACGTCGCTGTCGACGACGTAGTGCGCTTCCTCGGCCGGAGTCCACCCGCCGGCTCCGGTCGCCGTGAACAGCCCGTCGCTGGTCGTGTCCGGATTTTGGTGATCGAAGGTCTCGACGTACGCGACGAGCGGGTAGCCGAACTGGCGCTCGGTCCGTCCGTCCGACAGGGATGTCACGAACGAACCGATCCCGTTGTATCCGACGACGTACTGTAGCTGCGAGTAGAACACCTGCGTCCGCGGGAGCGTTGCGTTTCCGGCCATCATCGCGTCGGTCTCCGACGAGAGCCCCAGTTCGGTGGTGTCGTCGTACGCCACCGGATCGGGAACCGACTCGGCCGGATCAGCGACAAATGCACCCGCAGTTACGACCACGGCGAGGGTCATGATCGCGGCAACCGCGAGGCGAACATGTCGCGACCGGTTGTCATCGGGAGCGAAAACTGCCACACGATCACGTCGGTCTGTGGTGACTTATCGAATCTGGTGTGACTCTCGAACGCGCACGATTGCGGGGTCCGCAGAGCAAAAATTCCCAGCTGTCATCGCGGCACTCGACTGGATCTGTTTATCGAGGATCGTACCAGACGACACAAGCCGGTCGGTAACTGACACTACGTATGATCGAGTCGCTGTTCCGGATCGACGTCGCGCTGTTCGTTCTCATCGGCGTCCTCGGCGGCGCACACTGTATCGGAATGTGTGGTCCGCTCGTCACGATGTACTCGAAACAGATGACGCCGCAGCCGGACGGCGGCACCGCGACGGTCAACGATGGACGGGCCGGACATCTCACGACCTACGAAGTTCGACAGCACTTCCTGTTCAACGTCGGCCGGGCGACGACGTACGCGGTTCTCGGGGCCGCCTTCGGTGCGCTCGGGAGCGTCGTGTTCGTCACTGCCGACCAGCTGACACCGGTCGCCGGCCTCCTACGAGGTACCGTGGGCCTCATAGTGGGTGGGTTCATCGTGGCGACAGGGGTTCGGTACGTTATCGGGGGAAGCGGCGGCGATATTCGCATACCGGGCGTCCAGCGCGTAACGTCGTGGCTCGCAGCGAGAGTTCATCGCCACGTGAACAGCCCGAGTATCGTCGGTCTCGGTGCCGTTCACGCATTTCTCCCCTGCCCAATGTTGTATCCCGCGTACCTGTTCGCCTTCGCGAGCGGCTCCCCGACGACCGGCGGGATCGCTCTCGGTGCCCTCGGTGTCGGGACGATTCCGGCCGTCTTCCTCTACGGAACCGTCATCCAGTCGATCGATGTCACCCACCGGCGTCGCGTCCATCGGCTGCTCGGTGTCGTGTTCGTCGTGCTGGGGTACGTCCTGTTCGCACACGGACTGATGGCGCTCGGCGTCCATCTCCCGCACCCGATGTTCCCGCACTACCAGCCGCTCGGCGGGATGTGACACCGACACGTTCTGTAGGCCACTCGCCTCAGTAAGCAGCTGGCGTTCGACGGCCGCACCAGAATGGAATTCCGTATGTGGCCGAACAGTAACGTATGGACCTCAAGTTTGGCCAGCGTTCGGTGTCGCGTCGACACGCTGTTCACGCGATCGGTACAGGAGTCGCGATGGGTCTCGCCGGCTGTCTCGGAAACTCTGCCGAGTCGGTTCCTGATCCAGTAGATCTGTCGGGGCAGAAAACGGACTACCAAGGCGGAATGGTGATCGGAGGTCACGGCGGGCCTAATGGACAGGTTTTCTACGCCGACGCAGAGCCAGAACCCAGACAAGGACCCGCCGAGGACGCTGAAAATACAGCCCACCTCGCTTGGTTCCACACGCTCGCACACGGGCTCTTTCCGTATCACTTCAACATGGTGGATGACGGTGCAGAGGCGACCGCGATCTACGTCACGGACTACTCTCGCGTCAACTGGGAGATCCCCGAAGGAACGGAACGGAAGAAGATGCCAGCGCCGACCGCACCGGATACCTTTGCGGATGCGACTGGTCTCACCTACGCCGTCAAAACGGACGTGATGGGGGGAATGGGCCCGGACCTACTGCCGTTCTCTGACAGTGATGAAGCTGAAACGTTCGCGGAGGATTACGGTGGGCGGACTCTCGGGTATGATGAGATCGACAGACAACTCGTTGAGGGGATCCAAATGACTGGGATGGGGTGAATTAACGCCTCCCTTTAGATTTCATTGGCTTTGTTGAAATCCTCAGCAATTGATAGTTTCACACCTCAATCGTTCAGTACAGGTGATAGCTATCACTTATCGAACTGTGTAAGTGTATATTATAACATAACTATATTACGTAGCCAGAATTAGTTATAATTCATATGGACCGTCGGCGGTATCTTCAGGCAGTGGGTATCAGTGGGACCATCTCGCTTGCTGGATGTTTAACTAACTCTTCTACCGCTGATGCCCCGGATGTAACGGGAGACACGCTGACGCTTGCGACTGCAACGACTACCCACGATAGCGGGCTTCTCGATGAACTTCTCCCTGGATTTCAAGACCGGTTCGGGACGCAGGTCGATACCGTGGTCCGCGGGACTGGCGGAGCCTTGCAGACGGCCCGAGCTGGTGACTGTGATGTTGTTATCGTCCACGCTCGGCCACTTGAAGACGAATTTCTCCGAACCGGGGCCGGAATCAACCGTCGACAGGTGATGGTTAACGATTTCGTAGTGGTTGGACCGGCAGATGACCCGGCCAATATCGCAGGCGAGGACCCGGTTACTACGTTCCAACGCATTGCTGAGGCTGAAGTCAGGTTCTTGTCTCGGGGCGACCGCTCCGGAACGCATCTTCGTGAGCGTCAATTGTGGGCCGAAGCAGGCATTGACCCGAGTGGGTCGTGGTACAGCGAAACGGGCCAGGGAATGGGGAATACGCTGAACCTAGCGACCCAAACCGAAGCGTACACCCTAAGCGACCGTGGGACGTTCCTCAACGTCATTGAGGATACACTGGAGGCACACGTCAATTATGGGATCGAGAGCCCACCAGCGCTACTTCGGAATGAGTACGCGGTGATCCCTGTCAACCCTGCCCGCCACGACGTAGCGTACCCGCTAGCGATGGCCTTCGTTGGCTATCTTACTGGTCCTGCCCAGACCCAGATTAGTGAGTTCCGAATAGCTGATAAAAGGGCATTTCGTTCTCTTACACCCTCACAGGAACCAGAGTTTGGGCAGTACATCCCGAGCGACTGGCAAACAGAGACGAATGTTACAGGGTGAACCACGCCATGAACGGCGACACCTACCCCGGCGGGATGATCGGCGGGATGGTGTACGACAGCGTCACCGACACCGAGCAGTTCGCCTCGATGATGGATCTGGCGGGCTACGAGGACTAAATTCGGGAAACGCGGCCCATTCCGGACCCTCCACCTACCCGGAGAACTCCGACTCGCTCACACGGACGATGACCGTCTCGTCGACGTCGCGGAGGTCGTACTCGGGCGTCTCGCCCTGTCGCCGTCGAACGAACAGCGGCTCGACCGGGCGGCCGTCGACGAGGCCGAACACCTTCAGCCGCTGGTCGGTCTCCTCCGGGGGGACCGCGCCGTCGCGGACCTCGCGGGCCAGGTCCCGCGAGAGCCACTCGTCGGGGGAGACGGACGGCTCCAACACCAGCGCCTCCTCGACGAAGCGAGCGAGGTACCAGTCGAGGTCGTTCAAGAGCGAGACGGCGGCCCCGAGGCTCACGGTGTCGACGGCGACGCTGTTCTCGAACGGCTCCTCGATCCGGTAGGTGGCGAGCGCGTCCCGCGCGGTCTCGCGGGAGAGCAGCTCGTAGGAGAGCTCCGCGTCCGGGTCGCCGAGGAGACACACCCGCGTCACACGTCGGCGGTCACCCGGCGCGGTGAAATCGGTTGCGGTCGGGGACGCTACCACGGGATCCGCTCGCGGTCCTTCCAGAGGTGGCCGGCGGGGCTCCCCGGCGCGAAGCGCGCGAGCCAGACCGGCGTCTCGGCACCCTTCGAGGGCGTCCGGGGCGCTTCGTCCCCGCCCATGTCCGTCCGCACCCAGCCCGGGGAGACGGCGTTCGCGATGAGTCCCTGATCGCCGTACTCGCCGTCGAGGTACGCCGTCAGTCCGCCGACGCCGACCTTCGAGAGCCGGTAGGCCGGATAGCCGCCGTCCATCTGTCCGTCCGTGAACTGACCGAGCCCCGACGAGAGGGTCACGACGCGACCGCCGGCCCCCTCCAGAAGCAGCGGCAGCGCGTGCTTCGTCAGGACGACCGGTCCGCGGAGGTTCACGGCCATCGTGTCGTCGAAGTCGGCGACGTCCATCTCGTGGAGGGACTCCGACCGCGGGAACACGCCCGCGTTGTTGACGAGGACGTCGAGCGCGCCCTGCTCGCGTTCGATCCGGTCGACGGCGTCCCGAATTTCGCCGTCCTCGGTCACGTCGAGCCGGACCGCGTGCTGGTCTACGGCGGTAACGTCGTCGGGATCGCGCGCCCCGGCGTAGACGGTCGCTCCCAGATCGGCGAGGTTCGCGGCGATCTCGGCCCCGATCCCGCGGGTCGCGCCCGTGACCAGGGCGACGTCGTCGGTCAAGTCGGGTTTGAGTTCGACTCCCGTCGGCGTGTCTGCCATGTCGATCGGTACGGCGCGTCGCGAGTAGAAACCCCGGGCCGGTCACCTTCAGAGTGTGCGACCGCTCGCGGGCCGTCGTCAGAACGTCGAGACGTCGCCCTCGATGACGCTGCGGGTCACGTCGGTCACGTCGGCCAGCTCGCGGTCGACGATGGCGAGGACGTCGTCCTCGATGTCGCCCAGTTCGACGCCGTCCTCGGTGACGATCTGCGCGTCGGCGACGTGCGGCTCGTCGATCGGGCGGCCGATCTGCGAGAGCAGTCGGACCTGAAGGTCGCGGATGCCGTCGACCTCGCTCGTGACGGACTCGGCGACGCGGGTCGAGAGGAGGTTGTAGATCTTCCCGATGTGGTTGACGGGGTTCTTGCCGGAGGTCGCCTCCATCGACATCGGGCGGTTCGGGGTGATGAGTCCGTTCGCGCGGTTGCCGCGGCCGACCGAGCCGTCGTCGCCCTGCTCGGCGGAGGTGCCGGTGACGGTGAGGTAGACGGAGCCCTCGTCGTAGTCGTCGGCGGTGTTGACGTCGACGTGTACCTCGCGGTCGGTGTACTCGCGGGCGAGGTCGTCGACGTACTCGCGGACGTTTTCGACCGCGTCGTCGTACTCGTCGAGGCCGTCGACGTAGGCGTCGACCATCGCGGCGGCGACGGTGATGTCGATCCGGTCGCCCTCGCGTTTGCCCATGATCTTCACGTCCGGGCCGAGTTCGGGGTGATCGTCGTGGTACGGGCTGTTGAGCGCGCGCTCGGCCTCGCGGACGATCGTCTCCGTCTCGGTGAGCGGGGCGTGCCCGACGCCGAAGGAGGTGTCGTTGGCCATCGGGACCTGCTGAGTCTCCTCGCCGAAGACGTCCTGGAGGTCGCCCGAGCCCTCGCCGAGCTTCACGTCGATGACCACGTCGGTACCGTACTCCAGCTCCGGGATCGCCTCTGAGAGGTAGTCGCGGGCGGCCGCGAGCGCGGTCGAGTCGACCGGGAGCTGCTCGCCGTCGTACTCCTTCGTGGCGCGGCCGACGATGAGGATGTAGATCGGCTCGACGACCTCGCCGCCGCCGAACGCGGGCGCGGCGCGGCCGGCGACCAGCTGCGTCTCGTCGGTGTTGTAGTGGAGCACCTTACCGACGCGGTCCAAGTAGAGCTGCGAGAGCGCCCGCGAGACCGACTCCGCGACGCCGTCGCAGATCGAGTCGGGGTGACCGATCCCCTTTCGCTCGACGATCTCGACCTCCTGGTCCTCGACCGCCTGTCGGTCGAGGCGACTTACCTGTATGTTTCGGTCCATTACGCTTCGATACTCCACCGCTGACAGTATAACTTGCGGAAACGCTCTGCCACCAGTATATTACTTTCAGTAATTCAGTTCGCTCGGGCCGCGGAGATCGGCGGTAAGGCGGACGGGCGATCCGTCGAGAACCGCGTCCCGACGCCTCGCGGTCACGCAAACGAGCGTTTGTGTTTCGGCAACGGCTTTCCGTCGCCTCCCGGTACGTCCGGTATGGACGAACTCACGTCGTCTCGGCGTCGGCTCCTCGCCGGCGCAGTCGCGGGCGGCATCGGCGTCGTCGCGGGCTGTCTCGGAACGGATAGCGACGACCCGAGCGACGACGGTGGAGCGGAACTGGGGCTCTCGCTCTCCCGAGTCGACGGGTCGCTTCGCGACCGATACGTGCGCGACTCCGACGATCCGGCCGAAGAGTGGGACGAGGCGGCGCTCAACGCCGCGCTGGCGGGCGAGGAGTACACGACCCAGTACCGCAAACCGTTCTTCGCGGGGGTGGACGATCCGGCGTACGTGCGTCGGGACGGCACCCACTACCGGCTCGGCTCCGTCGTCGTCGACGAGGTCGCCGAGACCTACCCGGTCCTCCGGCTCTTCGAGGTCGACGGCGACAGCGATCCGAACTCAACGGACGGCGGCGGCGAGTCGGCGGTCGACGCCGACGAAGGCGAAAAGCTCCCCGACGCCGACCAGCGCGCGGTCCAGATCGCGCACTTCGCCGCACGAGCCCGCGGCAACGTGGGCGGGTACCCCGTGGGGCTGGTCCAGCGGGGCGGCTACGCGTACCGCGACGGGACCGCCCGCACGGAGAGCGCGCTGCTCCGCGACGACGGCCCCGAACGCGTCGTCTACCGGGACAACACGTATCGGGTGGAAGTCGAGCGGGAGCGCTTTCACGAGGCCGTTTACCGGCCGACCGCGGAGCCGGTCGCGGAGCGTCCCGAGCGGATGGAGGCGATCCTTCGGGCGAGGCTCGTCGGTCCCAGAATCGGGTCCGACGAACTCTCGGCGGAGGCCGACCGGATCCTCCGACGGGCGGCGACCGACGAGTACGCTGAGACGTACCCGTACTCCGACGCGTACGTCGAACTGCTCCGGGCGCTCGACGCGCGCCCCTACATCGACGGAAACGTCCGAAAGGACGGCGGCGGCGTTGAGACCGGCGAGGAGATGATCCGGCACGACGAGGAGTACTACGAGCGCTACCTCCGAATTCTGGACGAAGGGGACGACTGACCGGGCGAGTCGGTTCGAGCCCGCCTCAGCGCGTCGCCTCGTACGCCTCGCCCATCACGTCGAGCGCCTCGCGGAGCTGCGCCTCGTCGGTCGCGTACGAGATCCGCGCGTGGCCCGCTCCGCCCTCGCCGAACGCCTCGCCGGGGACGACGACCACGCCGCGGTCGAGACACTCGTCGACGAACCCGTCGGGGACGCGGGGCATCGCGTAGAACGCTCCCTGCGGCGTCGGACAGTCGAGACCGATCTCGTCGAAGCCGTCGAGGAGGAGGTCTCGCCGACGCCGGAAGGAGGCGGTCATCTCCTCGACCACGTCGCGATCGCCGCGCAGCGCGGCCTCCGCGGCGTACTGCGCCGGGGCGGACGCGCAGGCCTGCGCGTACTGGTGGACGCGGAGCATGCGCTCGACGCGCTCCTCTGCGCCGTACACCCAGCCGAGCCGCCAGCCGGTCATCGAGAACAGCTTCGAGGCGGAGTTGACGACCACGACGTTGTCCGTCTCGGCGAACTCCATCGGCGAGCGGTGTTCGCCGTCGAAGACGGTGTACTCGTACACCTCGTCGGAGACGCAGAGCACGTCGTGCTCGTCGGCGATCCGCGCGAACTCGCGGACGTCTTCCTCGGAGGAGACCGCGCCGGTGGGGTTGCCGGGGGAGTTCACGACGAACGCCGCGGTGTCGTCGGTGATCGCCGCCTCGATCGCCGCCGGGTCGATCGTGAGGTCGTCGCGGAGCGGCACGGGGACCGGCTCACCGCCGGTCAGCTTCGTCAGCGCGTCGTAGGAGACGAACCCCGGGTCCGGGATCAGCACCTCGTCGCCCGCGTCGACGTGCGCCTCCAGCGCGATGTGAAGCGCCTCGCTGCCGCCGGCGGTCGCGATGACGTTCGCGGGGTCGAGGTCGATCCCCTGATCGGCGCGGTGTTTCTCGGCGATCGCCTCACGCAGCGACGGAGTCCCCTTGTTCTCGGTGTAGGCGTCCGCCTTGCCCGACTCGATAGCGTCGACGGCGGCCCGACGCGCGTGGTCCGGCGTCAGGAAGTCGGGCTGGCCCAGCCCGAGGTTGATCGCGTCGTCGCCGGCCGCCTCGAACACCTCGCGGATCCCACTTATCGAGATCCGCTCGACCCTGTCGGAGAACGTCGTCATACTCGTGTGAGCGCGCCGCCGAGAGTTAGTTCTTGTCACGTCGGATCGACCGACGCGTCAGCGTTCCGCGACGGGCGGCGGTCACCACCGCCGCCGCTCCCAGACCGGTCGGCGGCCGTCGCGGCTCGCGTCGCTGCGGATCCGGCCGTCCGCGTCGGTCGGCAGCGCGAACCGCCCTTCGAGGATGCTCGGGACCTCCTCGGGTTGCGCGCGCAGTAGGGCGTCGTCGACCGCGCGGAGCCGGAACATCGGCCGCCCCGGTCCCATCGGCACCTTGATCGACTCGATCAGCTCCCGCTCGACGAGCGCGTGTCGGTCGCGGGTGAACTCCTGTGCGGGGGCGATCCCGACGCCGTCGACCCCGACCCACCGGCGGAGGTCGCGGAAGAGGTGGTCGTGTCGCGCCGCGAGCGCGACGAGCAGCGTCCGGTCCGTGAGCTCGCCCGTGCGGCCGAACGCTCCGGGGTCGAGCGACTCCAAGACAGCGGCCACGTCGTCGGCGAAGCGGTCGTCGAGGACCTCGCGCGCCGCGGCGAGCAGTCGCCGCCGCGAGGGCATCCCGACCGGCTCGGCCGTCGCCGCGTCGAACCGCGACTCGGCGGCGGCGTACGTCCCGTCGAGCGTCTCTCGCGCGCCGGTCGCGGGCGCAGCTCCGGAGTCGTCGACCGTCGTCGTCGCGAGCGTCCGATCGCCCCGGGGACCGACGACCGCGTCGACGCGGTCCGAACTCGCGAACAGCGTGCCGCCCGTCTCGTGATCGAGGGCTCGACCGGTCCGGATCCGGATCGCGTCCGTCTCGACCGCCTCGGCGACCGCGGTGCCGAGGACGAGCGCCCGAGAGAGCGCGTCGGCGACCCCCGGGCGACACGCGACCCGCCACGGCGGTCCCGACGACCGCCCGCGGGCCGCCAGAATCGACGGGAGCAGCCGAAGCGGCACGCCGACCGCGACGACCCCAGAGCGGTCGGAGAGGGCCGTCTCGGCCGCCTCGGCGAGCGGGTCGTCGTCTCGGGGGAAAGCGTCGGCGACCTCCGTCGCGGCGGCGAGCGCGTCGCTGGAGGTGGCGGCGGTGTTGGTGGCGGCGGTGGCGGCGGTGTCGGTGACGGCGTCGTCGCTCGCGGCGTCCGGAGCGGTCTCGGCCCCGCTGTCGTCGTCGACCACACCGTCGGTGACAGCCGCGATCCGAAAGAGCGTTGCGGCGGCGTCAGGGTGCCCGCGCGAACACGAGGTAGCCGGTGTGGCCCACGCCGGCGGTGGAGGGGCGCGAGCCGCGGTCGGAGAAGTCCATCTCGCGCTGGATCGTTTCGAGCGTCTCGACCTCGTCGAAGCCGGCCTCGCGCGCGGCGAGGGCCGCCTCCCGGGTCCCCTCGACGAACGGGGAGTACACCGCGAGGCGGCCGCCGGGCGCGAGCAGTTCGTCGGCGCGCTCGACCACGGCGGGGGCGTCGCCGGTGTCGAGCGTCAGGGCGTCGAACGGCTCGCCGTCGGCGAGCGCGTCCAGCTCTTCGGTGAGGTCGCCGGTCCGTACCTCGACGCGGTCCGCGACGCCGGCGGTCACCGTGTTGTCGCGGGCGACCTCGGCGAACTCGGGGTCGACCTCGTAGGTGGTGACGTCGGCACCGGCGCGGCCGAGGTACGCGGCGAGGATGCCCGTTCCGGTGCCCGCGTCGAGGACGCGGTCGCCGCCGGACGCGCCGGTGTGGCCCATCACCAGCCCCACGTCGCGGGGCATCATCGGCGCGCCGGTCCGTTCGAGGTGGTTGAAGAGATCCGGGCCGCGGAGCGCGCGGACCTCGAAGACGGTGCCGAGGTGGGTCTCGACCTCGTCGCCGGCCGCGACGTCCTCGGGGACCTCGATCACGCCGAGGTCGGTGCCGAACTCCTCGCCCGGCTCCAGTAAGTACTCCCGGTCCTCGTGGACGAGCAGGTACGCGGCGTCCGTCACTGCAGGTTCGAGATCGCCCGGGCCGGCTCGCCGTTGGCATCCTCCAGCGCCTCTCGGGCGTCCGCCTTCGAGACGCCGGCCTGCTGGGCGACCAGCGCGATGTCCTCCTCGGGGATCCCGTCGTCCGCGTCGTCGCCGTCGTCGAGGGCCGGGTCGTCCGCGTCGCCCTCGACGGCGGTCGCGCCGCCTGCGTCGGCGACCGCGTCCGGTGAGCCGACGATCTGGTAGGTCTCCTGTCCCTGCGCGTCCATCTTGGTGACCTGCGCGCCGTCGAAGACGAGGTCGTCGCCGTCGGCCGTCTCGATGACGACCCGTTCGGCGTCGAGCTCCTCGACGTCGATCCCCATCTGTTTCATCATCTGTTTCATCTTTCGCGGGTTCATGCCGCCGCCTCCGAACATGGTCGCCGGTTCGGCCGGAGGACACAAAAAGGGTGTCGACACGGGCCAGACGGAGCGCGTTCGCGCCGGCCGGTTCCGCCGGAGACGGCGGTTTGATACGTCCGGCCGGCGTCGTCGAGATATGTACCTCGCGGACCACACCTGGCCGGAGCTCGGCGACGCGCTGTCTCCCGGCTCCGTCGCGCTCGTCCCGCTCGGATCGACCGAACAGCACGGCCCGCACCTCCCGCTGGCGACCGACCACCTGATCGCCGAGGCGCTCGCGACGGCGGCCGCCGACCGCTCGGACGCGTTCCGAACGCCGACGATCAACGTCGGCGTCAGCCCGCACCACCGGCAGTTCCCGGGGACGATGTGGGTCGACCCGCCCGAGTTCCGCGACTACGTCGAGTCCTTCTCCCGGAACCTCGCGTACCACGGCATCGACCGCGTAGTGTTCGTCAACGCCCACGGCGGCAACGTCCAGCACCTCCGGGAGGTCGGTCGGCGGCTCCACGAGGACGAGGTCGCGTACGCCGTCGAGTGGATGTGGGACGAGTCGATCCCGGAGCTGGTCGACGAGCTGTTCGAGCGCAACGGCCCGCACGCCGGCCCGAAGGAGACGGCCATGATCACCCACATCGCGCCCGACCTCGTCCGCGAAGATCGACTGGAGGACGCCCGCGACGGCGGCCTCGTCGACCTCGACGACTCGGACGCGGTCGTCCACGGCGCGCGCACGTTCTACGACTCGATCGACAACTCCGCGAACGGGGCGTTCGGGGACCCGACCGACGTGACCCCGGAGAAGAGCGAACGCCTGTTCGAGGCCGCCGCGGACCAGCTGGTTCAGCTGGCCGAGTGGATCGGCGACCGCGACCGCGACGAGCTGTTCCCGGAGCCGCGGGTGGAGCGCGAGGACGCTTAGCCGTCGCCGCGGTCGCCCTCGAACCCCTCGCCGAGAATTTCTTCGAGCGCCTCGTCCGCCGGCTCGCGTCGCCCGTCCAAGACCGCGAACCGCTCGCCGCGGCGGCGTTCGAGCCAGCGCAGCAGTCGGGCGGCCCAGCCGAGCTTCCGCGCCTTCATCGGGTCGACGTCGGGGTCGTCGAACTCCCACCCGGGGAAGGTCAGTTCGCCGGCACCGACGTGGTCGGCGAGGAACGCGGCGCGGTCACCGTCGGTGAACCCGCCGGTGTTGCGAACGGGACCGACCGGGGCCGCCTGCGTCGTCGCCAGCGTCCACTCGTCCGCGAAGCGCGGCAGCCACTCGCGGACCGCGGGCACGTTGTCGCCGTGGGCGTGCGCGACGACGGGGACGCCCTCGCGGGTCAGTTCCGCCGCGGTCTCCGGGTTCTTGTCGAGGTCGGTCACCATACAGTCGACGGCGACGCCGCGGTCCGCGAGGACGTCGACCGCGGTGGAGGCGGCGACGACGACGTCGGCGTCGCGGGCGAGTTCGATCTCGTCGCCGAGACAGGGGGCCGCGCCCGCGACGGCGACCGTCTCGCCGCGCCAGTCGCCGAGGCGGTCGAGGGGGAACGGGGTCGCGAGGTCGGCGGCGACCTCGCGGGCGCGCTCGTCCGCGGACCGGTCGAACCCGAAGTCGGCGAGGATCGCCTCGTAGACGGGTTCGAAGGTCGAAAAGTTCACGGGCGAGTCACGCTCCGGGAGGCCGCCGGGCGCGGCGCGGCGCGGCGCGGCCGCTCGACGGTCGAGATATGGTATGGCCCGGAGTGGCACAGAGTACCCCTACCCGCGTGCCCCTCCGGCGTCCGGTCGATCGGTTGTCTACACGAGGGCATAAACTTTCTCTTAACTTTCGTGTCGGGCGATGTCGTCGAGAGCGGCGTCGAGATCCGCCGAAACGCCGGATACGTTCTCTCTGACCGCCGAGACGGCGGACGGCGTCCCGATAAGGAGCCCGCGGCGGCCGGCGGCGGACGCGTCGCCGGCGACCCCGTCGCCGCCGTCGGCCGCCGAGGCGGTCGTCTCGCGCCGCTCGCGGTCCGAGTCGCCGAGCGCGAACGCGGCGGCGACGGGGTCGGGACCGGCGGTCGCGGCGCGGAGCGCGCCGACCGCCGGGTCGTCGAGCCCCGAGAGCTCGTAGGTTCGCATGACGGCGCTTTCGGCGGCGCTGCGGTCTCCCTGCGTCGCGCCCGCCGCGCCGATCCGGTCGAGGTGGCGCTCGGCCTCGCGGACCGTCGTCACGTCGAGTTCCTCGACGGCGACGCCGTCGGAGCCGCGGCCGGAGCGGTAGCGGTCGCGGGCGAACTCGGCACCGACGAGCGCGGCGTCGCGCGTCTCGGCCACGTCGTGGGTGCGGATCACGTGCGCGCCGCGCTCGACCGCCATCGACGTGGCGGCGAGGGAGACGGGGAGCGCCTCCTCGGTGCTGCGGCCCGCGATGGTCCTGAGGAAGCTCTTGCGGTTGATCGAGACGAGCAGCGGGCGGCCGTACCCGCGGAACTCGCGGAGCCGGTGGAACGTCTCGCGGTCGTCCTCATGGGTCTTCTCGGCCGACCAGCCGCCGAAGGCGGGATCGAGGATCGTCTTATCGGTGATCCCGTTCATCGAGAGCGCCTCGTAGATCTCTTCGACATCCTCGATCGCGCCCGGTCGTTCGAGATCCGGGGGCGAGGCCATCTTCGAGACCGCCACGTCGTGTTCGCGGCAGACGCGGGGCATCTCGGGGTCGGCGAACCCGCAGATGTCGTTGATCATGTCGAAGCCCCGAGAGATCGCCTCGTCGGCGACCTCGTGGTAGCGCGTCTCGATCGACCAGACGGCGTCGCCCGAGGTCGACTCCAGCGTCTCGACCGCGGTGTCGAGCCGGTCCAGTTCCTGTTCGGCCGAGAGCACGTCGAGGTCCTTGTTCGCCGACTCCAGCCCGACGTCGACGATGTCCGCGCCCTCGCCGATCAGCTCCTCGTCGACGTACGCCGCGGCCTCGCCCGGGTCGTCGTACACGCTAGGGTCGTACGGCGACTCCGCGGAGACGTTGAGCACGCCCATGATCCGGGGCGGGTGGTCGTCGCCGATTCCCAGCCCCGCGGCGTCCACGTTTTGCATACCATCACCACGGGCGCGAGCGACATAAACGGGGCGAGTGCCCGACGCGCTCGCCGGGGGATCGGCCGCGACGTCTCGGAGGTGTGGTGGTGTGAGACGTGACGGCAGCCGTCGCGCACGCGTTAACCCCGTCCGTCACCGAGGGAGCGTATGACGACGCGAACCGAAGACCGGCTGTACGGACTCGCGCTCGCGGCCCTCCTCGCGACGGCCGCCGGCGAACTGCTCGCGGTCCCGCTCCTCGTCGCGGTCGGCGTGGCGAGCGTGTTTCTGACCGTCGCCGCCCTCCTGGCCGTCGTGACGGCCGCGCTGGCGGTCGGCGTCGCCCGGGAACCGGGGATCGAGATGCGCGACGCGGCGGTCGTCGACCGAAGCCGATAACGGGTTCCGACCGCGGCGCGGAGCGAAATCCTCTCGAACAGCGGCGGACTCGGAGCCTCAGAGCGTGAACGCCAGCAAGTCGCCGACCTCGACGCCGTGTCGGTCGGTCCACTCGTAGGGAACCTCCAGCACGTACTGTCCGGATCCGGGATACCGCTGCTGCTCGCCGTCCTCGTTCGGACCCGGTTCGAGCGCGTTGTGGATCTCGACGATCCCGCGGTCGCCGTCCGCGTAGACGATGTCGATCCCGAAGTCCATCTCGCGCATCACGTAGGTGAGCGAGTCGCGCGGCGAGCCGTAGGTGAACAGCATGCCGCCGTCCTCCGGGAGCGCCTCGGCGTCGCTGAGGCCGAGTCGCCGCTTCGGGCCCGTGTCCGCAATCGCCGCAGTCACCGATCCGAGTTCGTCGCCTTCCGGGCTCTCGACTGTCACGGTCGTCGTCTCGTAGTCGGCGTATGTGCCGGTCGGCCAGTCGATGCCGCCTCCGTCGCCTCCGTCCGAGCCGTCTCCGCGACCGCCGTCCTCTCCGCCTTCCCCGCCCCCGTCGTTCTCCGTCGGGCCACCGCTCAGACACCCGGCCGCGCTCCCGGCGGTCGCGGCCGCTGCCAGTCCGAGGAGCCGTCGCCGTCGCATGGTCGCGACGAGGGGGCGCGCAAACATAAGCGACCGCGTCGGTCGCGCGGGACGGGATCGGCGACCAGCGCGACGCGGCCTCCGTCGTCACGGCGCGCCTCCGGGGAAATTATGCCCGCGGGCGACGACCGATCGACATGGTCGGTTCAAGCGCCCCGGAGGGCCCTCGATCGACGGCCGACAACGAGGCCGTTGTCGGCGGTGCGGCGATCGTCGTCGGCTCGGCAGTCGCGCTGTCGGGTCTCCTGTTGTATCAGGCGTCCGCACCCGGCGGAAGTCACGTCTCCGGGGTCGGACTCGCCCTCGCGTTCGCCGGCGTCTTCGCAGTCGAGCGAATCAGCGGTCGCCTCGGGCTCTCGACGACGACGCGCCACCGGGTAGCACTCGGCTTCGGCGCGCTTGCGGCGGCGCTAGCTCTCGCGTTCCTCGTCGTCGACTACCCCGGCTTTTCGGGGGCGGTCGCCGGGTCTGGCGGCGAGTCGGCGGCGGCCGCGATCTGGTTCCGGGCCGCGGGGTAACGCGTCTCGCCGCGTGACGAACGCCCGATCCGGGAAGGACGCGCTTTTATCGCCGCCGGAGCGTAGCGTGACCATGGCGAAAGTGAGCATCGGCCTCCGCGGCTGGCGGTTCGAGGAGGACGAGATATTCACCGGCGACGAGGAGCTCAAGCCCCTCGACGAGATCCCCGAGGACTCCCGAGAGCGACTCCTGCGGCTCGTCTCCCTCGTCGAGGAGCCCTGCGACGTCTGTTACCTCGACTACGGCGAGGCGGAGGTCCACCGCTGTAACGAGGCGGAGATCGTGTACGGCGAGCCGGACGGCGAGGTCCTGCTCTGCCCCGAACACGAGCCGGACCTGCTCTACTGGTTCCGCGAGGCGGGCGGCAGCGACCACAAGGGGTCCGTCGAGTTCGCCGACCGCTTCCACGAGTGGGTCGCCGCGGGCAACGAGGCCCCGGAGGGGTACGCCTCCGTCGAGCACGTCGATGAGAACCCCGGCGGACTCCCCGACCTCCCGGACCAGCAGGAGGTTCAAGAGCGGCTCGAAGAGGGGTTCGACGGCGACCGGATCGACATCCTCGAACTCGCCGGCGAGCGGGCCGACGACGACGAGACGGTGACCGACGAGGAAGTCGTGGAATCCGACCTCGACCTCTCGACCGACTACCCGTCCGACCGATGAGCGGCGAGGAAGCGGCGAGCGACCGCCGGAAACCGGTCGTGGTCGTCGTCGAGCCGGAGACGCCGGGCAACGTCGGCACCATCGCGCGGGCGATGAAGAACTTCGGTCTCACCGACCTCAAGCTGGTCGACCCGCCGGAGCTGAAGGAGGACGGCGAGGCGTACGGCTTCGCCGGCCACGCCCGCGAGGACGTGTTGCCGAACGCCGAGGAGGTCACCTTCGACGAGGTCGTCGCGAACTACCACACGGTCGGCACCACCGCGATCACCGGGGAGGACGACCGCAGCCACGAGCGGTTCCCGTTCAAGACGCCCGTCGAACTGCGCGAGTCGCTGAAGACGGTCGACGCCCAGACCGCGATCGTCTTCGGCCGCGAGGGGCGCGGCCTCAACAACGAGGAGCTCTCGCGGCTCGACGAGGTATGTTCGATCCCGGCCGACGACGACTACCCCGTCCTCAACCTCGGGCAGGCCGCCACGGTGCTGCTGTACGAACTCCGCGATCTCACGGTGAACGAGACGCAGCTTCCCGACACCGAAGTGACACGCGCCCCCGAACCGGACGTGGAGCGCTTCCACGAGTTCTTCGACGACTTCCTCGCGTCGACGGGGCAGCGCGATCACGTCCGCGAGAAGAACGCGCTGCTGATGCGTCGGCTCCTCGGGCGGGCGCACCCGACGGAACGCGAGATACACACGCTGCTCGGCACCTTCCGCAAGGCGAACACGAAGCTGGAACACGCCGACCACCTCGCGGCGAAGTACGACGAGCCGGTCTACCCGCAGGAGGAATAGCCGTGCCCGCCCTCCCGCTCGACGAGGACCTGCTGGCCGGCGTGCGGGACGTCTCCCCGCTCATGCTCGGGATCGCGCCGTTCGCGCTTGTGGCCGGCATCGCCGCCGTCGACGCCGGACTCGGGCTGGCAGAGGCGGTCGGCATGTCCGTGATCGTGTTCGCGGGCGCGTCCCAGCTGGCGGCGCTGGAGCTGCTCGGCGAGAACGCCCCCCTCGCGGTCGTCGTCGGCACGGCCGCAGTGATCAACCTCCGAATGCTGATGTACTCGGCCTCCATCGCGCCCCACTTCGCCGACTACGGCCGTCGGCTCCGCGCGGGGCTCGCGTACCTGCTCACGGATCAGGCGTACGCGCTCTCCGTCGCCGAGTTCGACGAGAACCCCGAGCGCAGCCGGTGGCGCTACTACCTCGGCGCGGCCGCGTCGCTGTGGATCGTCTGGCAGGTCGGCACGGTCGCGGGCGTCGTCCTCGGCGCGAACGTGCCGGACGCATGGGGTCTCACCTTCGCGGTCCCGCTGGTGTTCCTCGCGCTCCTCGTCCCCGCGATGAAGGACCGGCCGACCACCGTCGCCGGCGTCGCGGGCGGCGCGGTCGCGGTCGTCGCGACCGGACTCCCGCTCAACCTCGGCCTGCTCGCCGGCGCGCTGTGCGGGATCGCGGCCGGGCTGGCGACGGAGGTGACGGCGTCGTGACCGGCGCGCTCGGCGGGCTCGTCGCGACCGGCGGACTCGGGGGACTCGTCGCCTCCCCGCGGGCCTGGGTCGCCATCCTCGCGATCGGCGCGATCACCTACGGCATCCGGCTCTCCTTCATCCACCTGTTCGGACGGATCGACGGGGTGCCGACGCGCGTCCAGCGCCCGCTGCGGTACGTGCCGCCCGCGGTGCTGGCGGCGCTCGTCCTCCCCGAACTGGTGACGCTGCGTCCGTCGGTCGCCGCGACGCTGCTCGACGAGCGGCTGATCGCGGGCATCGTCGCCGGCGCGGTCGCGTGGCGGACCGAGAACGTGTTCGCGACCATCGCGAGCGGGATGCTCGCGCTGTGGCTGTTCCGATTCGTCGTGTTCGCGTGAGGCGGGCGGCCCGGCGTCCGCCCGAGAAGACCGCTCTCGGTCAGTCGAACCGGTCCGGGTCCCGGCTCGCGAGCGCGAAGACGGCGAGACCGGCGACTCCGGCGACGACGAGCGCGCGCTCGACGGTCACGACCCCGCGGACCGGAGCGATCGCGTACGAGGCGGCCGCGACGACACACACCGCGTAGCCGA
>NZ_LR594487.1:892893-1029601 GCF_901686465.1 Halorubrum sp. DM2 | reverse complement strand
CGGCCGCGGTCGCGACGCCGGCGAGGAGACCGATCGGGAGGCCGACGAGCGCAGAGAACTCTATCGTCGCCGCGAGCAGTTCCGTGAGCGCCGCGCTCACAGTCAGGAACGCGGTCACGCCGACCCCGAGCGTCGCGACGAGTCGCCAGTTCATACCCGCCCGGTCGCGGAGAGGGCCGATAAAGAGTCGCGGCGGGAGCCGGGGGCGACGGATTTCGGGCGCACCCCGGCGAGCCCGTTAGCGCTTGCGCTCCGTCGCGCGCTCCGCCGGGGCGTCGCGCGTATCTGGAGCGTCGCGGCCGACCAACTCGTCGGACCGCGAATCGCGGTCGACCTCACGCTCCTTGGCCGCTGCGAGCCGCTGTATCCCGTCCGCGATCGCGTCGACGGCCGCGAAGATCCGGTACCAGAGGTACGGACCGACGGACAGCGCGCCGACCGCGACGAGACCCACGAAAATCGCTCCGACGATCACCAGCGAGTATGCCAGAACGAAGAGGCTCACTCCGCCGAGAACCGCGCCGGCGGGCGTTCGGAGGGCTTCGGAGGGCGAGAGCGGATCATGAACCATGGGCGCTGCTATCGGCGGCAGTCACTTAAAAATGAGCGGACGGGTGCCGGACGTTCGCGGTCCGGCGAGCGGCGCGATCAGTCGTCGGCGGGAGCCGCCGAGTCGCCCGCGGAGACGCCGGTGCCGGGACCGATGTCGATGCCGAGTTCGGCGAGCTTCTCGTCGGGGACGACGCCGTCGACCCAGTCGCGGGTCTCGTAGTACTCGGCCTTCAGCTGGTCGAGTTCGACGAGTTCGCCCTCGCTCGCGCCCGTGCCGGGGATGGCGTCGGGGTGGCCCTCGACGAAGCGGTTCGGCAGCGTGTCGTCCGCGCCGTCGAAGCCGACGAGGTTGTTGTAGTAGCGTTCGAGGTTGTAGACGCGCTCGCCCGCCTCGAACAGGTCGTCCTCCGAGAGGTCGGAGCCGGTCATGCCGTTGTACTGGAGCACGTACTCCTCGATCCCCTCCGCGAACGCGCTGAACTTACAGATGTCGAACGAGTCCGAGACGGCGTGGAGGTCCTGGAAGGTGGCGGTGAGTTCGCCTTTCCCCTCCCACTCGTACGGGTCGACCTTCTCCGGGATGCCGAGGATCTCGGCGGCCGGCGTGTACCCGCGCAGGTGGCAGGCACCGCGGTTTGAGGTCGCGTACGCGATCCCCATGCCCTTCATACAGCGCGGGTCGTAGGCGGCCATCGTCTGGCCCTTCACGGAGAGCTTGTTGCCGTGCGCGTCCTTCGCGTCGGCGACGCGCTCGGGGCCCTCCGCGAGGAGGTCGCCGAGGTCCGACGAGCGGTGGCCGATCTCCTCGATGAGGTCGATCATCGTCTCGGAGTCGCCCCAGTCGAGGTGGCCGACGCCGTCGAGTTTGCCCTCCTCGCTCATCTCCATCGCCATCGCCATCATGTTGCCGGCCTCGATGGTGTCGATGCCGAGGTCGTTACAGCGCTGGAGCATGACCGCGATCTCGTCGCGGTCGTCGTGGCCGGAGTTCGGACCAAGCGCCCACGCGGACTCGTACTCGTACGACTCCGTGCGGACGTTCATGTCTTGGCCCTTGTGGGTGACGTTGACCTCGACCTCCTTCTTACACGCGACCGGACAGGAGTGACAGGTCGGCTCGTCGACGAGGATGTTCTCGCGGACGTTCTCGCCGGAGACGCGCTCCGCCTGAACGTCGACGCCCTCGGCGTCGCTGAACGCCTCCGTGGACGTGTACTTCGCGTTCTTCGCCGGGAGCCCGTCCATCTCCTCGGTCGCGTTCATCAGGACGTTGGTGCCGTACATCGAGAGCCCGCCCTCGTTGGGCGCGGTGACGTCGGACTCCCGGATGACCCCCATCGCCTGCTGGTAGCCCTCCTGGAACGTCTCCGGGTCGGCGGGCTTCGGCATGTCGGTCCCCGACTTCACGACGACCGCCTTGACGTTTTTCGCGCCCATCACGGCACCGGTGCCGCCGCGGCCCGAGGCCCGGTCGTCCTCGTTGATGACGCAGCCGTACCGGACCTGATTCTCGCCGCCCTGTCCGATCGCCATCACGGAGACGTTGCGGCCGACCTTCCCGTCGACCTCCTCGCCGATCTGGTCGATCGTGTCGTGGACGCCCTGTCCCCAGAGGTGCGAGGCGTCGCGTACCTCGACGTCGCCGTCCTCGACGAACAGGTACACCGGCTCGTCGCTCTCGCCGTCGAGCAGGATCCCGTCCAGCCCGGCCCACTTGAGGCGCGCGCCGGACCAGCCGCCGTGGTGCGAGTCGGTGACGGTGCCCGTCAGCGGGGACTTCGTCACCAGGGCGATCCGGCCGCTCATCACGGTCTGGGTGCCCGTCAGCGGGCCGGTCATGAACGCCAGTCGGTTCTCCGGTCCCAGCGGGTCCACGTCGGGACCCTTGTCGAAGACGTACTTGACGCCGAGCCCCCGCGCGCCGATGTACTTCTCCGCGTCCTCATCGTCGATCCCGCGGTAGCTGACGTTGCTATCGCCGAGATCGACCTGTGCCACACGGTCTCTGTAGCCGCCCATTTCAGTCATGTAATTCTCGTTCGTTATGTTTGTACTGCGCACGGTTATTCCTTCACACGCCGATGAAACCGTTTACAGTTACGTACATCCGCAGTCCTCGGCCGAGAGGAAATTATACTGGCTGACAGGTTCGGGTTGATTGTGTATCGTTCTCGTTCACCACGAAACCATAAGCGTCCGAACAGAGATAGCACGTTCGTGTATATATAGCACTCAGTACCACCATCTATCCGGCATGCAAATGTTTAATAGCGTCTCTCCGTCTTACGGAAGTATGTCGAAAGACAGGCGTTCGGAGGCGGTCGTCGATGAGACGCGTCGTCGCCTGCTGGCGGCGGCCGCGGGCGGAGTAACCGTCGGTGCCCTCGGAACCGGCGCGACGGGCGGCGTGGCGGCGCAGGACGACGGCACGCTCACGCTCGTCCACGACACGCACTTCCACGGCCGGTTCGAGGACGCTGGCAACGAGGCGATAGACATCGCGCGGTACTACGCCATCGTCGAGGAGCTTCGCGGCGAGTACCCGAACACGGCCTTCCTCGGGAACGGCGACGACCTCGCGCCGTCGGTCCTCGGCCTCGAGTTCGAGGGCGAGCACATGGTCGAGGCGCTCAACGAGATGGGACCGGACGCCGTCGGTGCCGGGAACCACGAGTTCGACTTCGGCGTCGACACCGCGAGCGAGCGCTTCGAGTCCTCCGAGTTCCCGTGGGTGATCGCCAACCTCCTCACGCCGGAGGGCGAGCCGGTCCCCGGCGCGGAGCGCTGGACGACCGTCGAGGTCGGGAGCTACACCGTCGGCGTCTTCGGGATGGGCACCACCGGCTTTTACGACATCACGGACTACCCCGAGGACTGGCAGGTGCTCGGCTACACGGAGGCTGCCGAGGCCGCCGTCGAGGCGCTCGAACCCGAGACCGACTTCATCGTCTGCGCGTCGCACGTCTCAAGCGGCGTCCACGAGACGATCGCGGCGGTCGACGGCGTCGACGCCATCGTCGGGTCGCACTCCAACGTCGTCTACGAGGAGCCGGAGACCATCGAGGGGACGACGGTCGCCGAGTTCGGCGACGAGTTCGACCACATCGGGCGGCTCACCTTCGACGTCGAGACGGGCGAGCTCTCGGACTGGGAGCGGGTCGACCTGTACGACTCGGAGGCGCTCGGCGAGGACGAGTCGCCGCCGGAGTCGACCGAGAACTACACCCCGCGCGACGTGCGGTCGGTGGACCGGAACCAGCCGGTCGCAGAGATCGCCGACGGCTACCTCTCGGACCTCGAAGAGCGCCTCGGCCAGCCCGTCGTCGAGACGGAGGTCGAGCTCAACGCCAGCTTCGACAACTACGAGATCGAGACGGGGTGGGGGAACCTGATGACCGACCTGATGCGGCAGGTCGGCAACCTCGACGAGGATATCGACGTCGCGGTCCAGAACGCCGGCGGCATCCGGTCGGGGTCCAGATACGGTCCCGGCGAGCTCACCGGCAGCGACGTGATGAACATCCTCCCGTTCCCGAACGAGATCGTCGTCTACGAGCTGACGGGCGAGCAGATCCGGTCGTACGTCGAGGGATCCGTTCGCCCGATGCCCGGCGACTACGGGGCCCAGCCGGCGATTCAGGTGTCCGGAATCTCCTACGAGTGGACCGGCCACGACGGGGAGGGGCAGGTCCGGAACGTCTGGGTCGGCGGCGAGCCGCTCGACCCCGAGGCGACGTACCTCGTCTCGACGAACGATTTCGTCGCCGGCCGGAGCGAGGAGTTCGTCGAGGACTCCCGCGTGTTCAACTCGGGACAGTTCCAGGGGCCGTTCATCAAGGACACGCTCGACGCGGAGTACGACACGATCGCTCCCGAGCGCGAGGAGCGGATGATCCGCGTCGACGAGGTGATCGAGGACGCGACCGTCGAGGGGTCCGAGGGGACGCTCAGGGTCTCGTTCGCGCCGACCGACGCGGTCACGTCGGTCGTCGAGGACACCTACCGGCTCGTGGCACCGGGCCACGGGACCGTCGAGGCGTCGTCGGTGTCCGGGGGCGACGAGGTCGTCGTCGAACTCGCGGCCGACGCCGTCGTCGAGGCGTTCGACGCGGCCGAGGCCGACGCGCTGTCGCTCGTCGGCGGGTTCGACCCGAACAGCGAACACTACGGCTACGAGAACGACGACGGCGAGTTGGTCGAACTCCCCGTCAACGCGAGCTACGACTACTACGAGCTGCGGACCTCGCTGTCAGGCGAGGACGTGCGAGCGACCGTCGGCGGTGACGGTTCCGACGGCGACGACGCCGACGGATCCGACGACGGAGACGATGGTTCGGGCGATTCGGACGGCAGCTCCGGCGGCGACGACGGCAGCTCCGACGGCGACGACGGGATGGACGGCGGCGACTCCGGCGGAGACGGCGGCGAAACCGCCGACGGCGCGCCCGGATTCGGTCCGCTCGCCGGTGCCGCCGGCGTCTCGGGCGCGGCGTACCTCTACGGGAAGTACGGCGCGAGCGACGGGGCGGACGACGGCGCGGGCGACGAGTAGAGCGAGGACGGTCACACGAGCGAGACTCGTCGCCCGGCCGGTCGCCGACGCCGTCTTACCGACCGGTCACGAACGACCACACGACAGGATGGAACTTCCGGATCCGAACTCGGTGCCCCGTCGCGAGTTCTGTAAGGCCGCCGTCGCGCTCGGCGGGGCGGCCGGACTCAGCGCCTGCCTCGGCCGCGACGACGACGCGGACGGGGGCGCGGTCGACGGCGGCCCGCTCGACGGCGTGCCTGCGGGCGACCCCGGCGACCCCCCGAAGCGCCAGCACGCGTGGAACGACGTGCTCGACCGCGACGGCGCGGGCAACCTCGTCCCGCCGACCCACCACGTACTCCGGTACGTCGACATTGACCGCGGCGACGCCACGCGATCGGCGGCTCGGGAGCGCGTCGAGGCCGCCTTCACGGACCTCGAACGCGCGTTCGAGCGCTCGCCCGCCGGACTGCTGTTCACCGTCGGCTACTCGCCCGCGTACTTCGACCGACTGCCGGGCGCGCTCCCGGAGTCGGTCGGCCTCCCGGCCTCGCGCCCGCTGACCGGGCTGGAGGACCCGACGTTCGACGAGGCGGACGCGCTGGTCCATCTGGCCGCCGACGAGCCGGTCGCGGTCCTCGCGGCCGACGAGGCGCTGTTCGGCGAGGCGACCGCCGCCAACGGCGTCTCGGTGACGGACGCGAGCGATCTGTTCGACCCCGACGACCGCCGAACCGGCTTCATCGGCCCGGGGCTCCCGCGCGAGCGCCGCGACGTCGACGGGATCCCGGACGACGCCCCGATCCCGGAGGGGGCGAAGCTGTTCATGGGCTTTGCGAACGGCTTCGCGGAGTCGCAGGCCACCGAGGACCGGGTGACGATCGAGGCCGGGCCGTTCGCCGGCGGGACGACGCAGCAGGTGTCGACGCTGCGGACGCAGCTCGACGCCTGGTGGTCACAGGAGAGTCACGCCCAGCGGGTGGCGAAGCTCTTCAGCCCGACCCACGCGGACGAGGGGCGCGTCGGCGAGTACGGCGAGCGGCTCGGAAACGACCCGGGGGTCGCGGACCTCCCGGAGGACGCGGTCGCGTACGCCCGCGAGGAGGGCGTCGTCGGGCACGCCCAGAAGGCGGCCCGCGCCCGCGAGGACGGGGAGCCGCGCCTGCTCCGCCGCGACTTCCCGACGACGGACGGCGACCACACCGGGATCCACTTCCTCACGCTTCAGGAGTCGATCGCCGACTTCGTCGCCGTCCGCGACGCGATGACCGGCGCGGACATCGCCGACGAGACCGCGGTGGGGAACCGGATCAACAACGGGATCCTCCAGTACGTGTTCGTGCGGAGCCGCGGGAACTTCCTCGTGCCGCCGCGCGACCTGCGCGCGCTTCCCGATCCGGACCCGCGGAGCGAGCCGTGACGCGGCCGGATCGCGGCGGATCGGCTCCGAGACGGCGTTCGGAGCGACGGAGACACCACAGATGACACGCGACACGACACCCACCGACCGGACCGAACCGCAGCGATCGCACAGCCGCCGCCGCGTGCTCGCGCTCGGCGCGACCGCCGGAGCGGGCGCGCTCGGAGGATGTCTGACCGACTTTGGCGACGACGGGGCGGCCCCGTCGCTTCCGCGGGTCGAGGACCCGCCGGCGGCGACGTACGTCCCGACGCACTTCGAGGCGATGCGGCGGTTGGACCCCGTCGAGGCGGGCGAGTATCTCCTCGAACCCAGAGTCACGTACCCGCACCGGTTCTGGAACGTGACCGGCGACAGAGTCGAGGCGGCAGCCCCGACCGACGACCACGACGTCCACCTGATGGTGACGGTCCGCGACGCCGAGACCGGGCGAATCCTCCCGGCGGAGACGGGGCTCCGGGTGACGGTCGGTCGCGAGGGCGAGTCCGGGACCCCCCACACCCCGTGGCCGATGGTCTCACAGGAGATGGGGTTTCACTTCGGCGACAACCTCTCGCTGGGCGGCGACGGCACATACGAGGCGACGGTCCGCGTGGGGGCCGTCGACGCCCGGAAGACCGGCTCGTTCGCCGGGCGGTTCGCGGAGCCGGCGACCGGTTCGTTCACCTTCGAGTACGATCGGGCGTTCCGCGAGTCGGTGATCGGCGACATCGTCTACGTGCAAGAGGAGTCGGACTGGGGCGTCCCCGGTGCGATGGCGAACGGCCCGCTCGGCGGCGACGGCGGGCGGAGCTACGGGGACGCCGACCGCGGCGGCCCGGACTTCGTCGACGCGCAGCGACAGGACGCCGAGGTCGACCACCGCGGCGAGCCGCGCTGGGAGGCGCGCGTCGGCGACCGCCGCTACGGGACCTACTGGCGTCCCCCCGAGGAGGGCGAACTGCCCCCCGCAGCGCACCTCCCCGGACGGCTTCAGGGGGAGCCGGTCGTCGGCGACGCGCTGCTCGCGACCGCTCTGCTCCCCGCCGGGTCGCGGTTCGTCGACGGCGACGAGCGATACCTCCTCGTCTCGCCGCGGACGCCGTACAACCGCTCGATGCTCCCGATGGCCGCGCTCGACTACGCCGTGCGCCGCGACGGGACCGCCGTCGCGTCGGGGGCGCTCGACCCCGCGCTCGACGACGCGGTCGGCTACCACTACGGGACCGCGCTCGACGACGTCGCGTCCGGCGACCGCCTGACCCTCTCGGTGGCGACCGCCCCGAACGTCTCGCGGCACGCCGGCTACGAGACGGCGCTTTTGGAGACGGGCGAAGCCACGCTGACCGCGGAGGTGCCGGAATGAGGTCGGGTCGCCGACGCGTCCGGACGGCGCTCGTCGCTCTCGTGGGAGTCGCGCTGCTCGTCGGCGCGGCCGGCGCGCTGGCCGCCCCGGCGAGCGCCGGCGACACCGCGGGCGCGCTGTCGGTGTCGCCGGAGTCCTTCGACGTCGAGCCCGGCGACACCGTCACCTTCGAGGTGGCGATGGTCAACGACGGCGAGCGCGACGACGACGGAGTGTACGGGTTCACGCTCCGGCTCGACTACCCGACCGAGTACCTGACGGTCATGGAGGTCGAGTCCGCGGACTGGTTCCGGGAGGCCCCGTCCGGCGACGACAGGTCCCAGTCGGACGTCGAGGTGTCCGAGTCGGTCGAGTACGACGACGAACGCGGGGCCGCGCGGCTGGTCCAGTCGCTCGCGGACCCGACGACGGGCGTCACCGGCGAGGCGGTCGTCGCGACCGTCACCGTCCGCGTGGAGCCGGACGCCGAGCCGGCGGTCGCCGAGGTCGGGACCCGGGAGACGAGCACCGAGCTGACGAGCCGACGCGACTACCCGCAGCCGCTGGCGACCCCCTCGGCGACGTTCAACATCTCCGGCGGCGGCGGCGACGGCGAGGTCGTGACGCCGGACTACGACGACGCCGCGTTCGCGGACGTCGGCGACGACGGGGACGCGAGCGACGGAGGAAACGGGAGCGACGCCGACGGTCAGGGAGATCTCGACGCGAACGGGAGTGACGGAACGAACGGGAGCGAGGAAGCGAACGGGAGCGACGAGGCGGCCGAGGACGCGGGAATCGACGGCGACGAGACCCCCGAAGGCCAGACCGGCGACGAGGCTCCGGCACCGATCGGCGCGGCGGTCCTCGGCGTCGTCGGGGCCGCGCTCCTCTTCGCCAGACGGTGAGCCGCGCCGACGCGGACCGGTCGTCGGTGAAGCGGGGCGGAGCGTGGCGGCCGTTCCTCGCGGGGGCCGCGGTGGTCCTCGTCGCGTCGGCGCTTCCGGTGCCGGACGCGCTCGTCGGCTCCGGGGGCGGCCCGGTCGGCGGCGCGCCCGTCGGTCTCCTCGCGGCCCTCGGTCCGACAGCCGCGTTCCACCTGATCGGCTACGCGGGGTTGGCCGCGCTGGCGACGCGGGCGACCGGTCCGGGCCGGGGAGACGCCCCCTCGGTAGTGCGTGGCGTCGTGCCCGCGACCGTCGCGGCCGGCGCGTCGGTCGCGGTCGGCTTCTGTGCGGAACTGCTCCAAGCGCCGCTCTCGTGGCGGTCGTTCGCGTGGGTCGACGCCGGGGTGAACGCGGTCGGTGCGGCCGTCGGCGTCGCGGCCGTCTGGACGTTCGTCGCCCTGCGGCGGGCGGCCGGCTGAGGCGTCACCGAGCCGTCGCCGAGCCGTCACCGGCTCGGGCGCTGCGCCGGGGTGAGCGGCGATGACGACACCGCTTTACGCGCGCGGCCGCTTCCTCCGGCAATGAGTCAGCCGAGCCCCGACGCGTACGAGCAGGGGCGCGGGATGGACGCGCACAACGCCGTGATGCGCGACATCCGCGCCGAGCGCTCGGAGACGTACGACCCGACGGAGCCGACCCGCGTGTGGATCGACGAGGACAACACGCCCGACGGCGTGGTGAACTCCCTGACGATCATCCTCAACACCGGCGGCTGCCGGTGGGCCCGCGCGGGCGGCTGTACGATGTGCGGCTACGTCGCCGAGTCGGTCGAGGGTGGCAGCGTCGCCCACGAAGACCTCATGACCCAGATCGACGCGTGCCTCGACCACGAGCGCGAGGAGGCGGACGAGCCCGCCGAACTGATCAAGATCTACACCTCCGGCTCCTTCCTCGACGAGCGCGAGGTCCCGGCGGAGACGCGGGCGGCGATCGCTTCCGAGTTCGCGGACCGCGACCGGATCGTCGTCGAGTCGCTGCCGGACTTCGTGAGTCGGGAGAAGATCGCCGACTTCGCGGACCACGGCATCGCGACCGACGTGGCGGTCGGGTTGGAGACCGCGACCGACCGCGTCCGCCACGACTGCGTGAACAAGTACTTCGACTTCGCCGACTTCGAGGACGCCTGCGCGGAGGCCGCGGAAGCGGACGCCGCGTTCGACGCGGACGTGGGTATCAAGGCGTACCTCCTCATGAAGCCGCCCTTCCTCGCGGAGCCGGAGGCGGTCGAGGACATGATCGACTCTATCCGCCGCTGCGCCGACGTCGACGGCTGTCACACCGTTTCGATGAACCCGACGAACGTCCAGCGGTACACCATGGTCGACGAGCTGTTCTTCGAGGGGGGCTACCGTCCGCCGTGGCTCTGGTCGGTCGCACACGTGCTGGAGGAGACCGCCGACGCCGACGCCATCGTCGTCTCCGATCCGGTCGGGCACGGCTCCGACCGCGGCGCGCACAACTGCGGCGAGTGCGACGACCGCGTCCAGACCGCGATCAAGGACTTCGACAAGCGACAGGACCCGAGCGTCTTCGAGCAGGTGTCCTGCGACTGTGAGGCGACGTGGGAGTACGTGATGGAGGCGGAGACGAGCTACAACATGCCGCTGGCACGATAGGGGTCCGTGAAATCGGGAGGCGATGGGGCGGCGACCGGCGATCTATTCCGGAACGATGGTGATAGTTGGCGATCAGTTCGTTCCTGTCTTTCGAAATGTTCGATCCGTTTCAGAGACGATCGTGAAAGAGATCGGCATTATAATCCCGATCATACCGAACGATCAGGTCGAAAAAGACCCTTATAGCTCCGGCCCCTACGATAGAACATGAACGCAGACGCCAGCGGTCCCCGGTCCTCCCGCGGGAAGTCGGTCCTCTTCTGTGCGGAGTGTCGTTTCGAGAGCGCCCTGTCGGACGGGTGGCTCGTCGTCAGCGACGGCGACGAGCGCACCGTCGTCTGTCCCGAGTGCGGGCACGTCGCCGACCACCGGTCCGAGCGGTCAGCGCCGACGCCGCAGCACGCCGACTGACCGAGCCGAGCAGTTCCGGTTTTTTCGTCGTCGACCGCGACCCGTCACAGCCTGTGGGCCGTCAGTCAGCTACAGTCCGCGACTTGTCAGTCAATCAGTTCTGGGCGCTCGCTCCCGAAGCACCGGGATCGCGTCCAGCCGCTCCTCGCCGAGCACGTCCCAGTCGACGCCGGACGGGCGGGCGTACGGCGTGTCGATCCGGATCGTCCGCTCGGGAGTGATGACGAGGTCGAGGGGGACGTCGTAGGCGTCGGGCTCGCGGAGGTCAGACGGACTCCCGCCGACGGCCGATTCGGGACCGTCAAGGACGGAGAGCTCGTGAACGGTCGTCGCGACCGTCGTGTCTCTGTCGACCGAGTCGATCTCGCTGAGGACCGCCCACTCTAGGTCGCTGTACCCCTCGCCTTTCCCGATCCGGGCCCCGTCGGTCGTGACGCCGACGGAGCCGGCGACGATCAGGTCGACGTGCGCGACGTCCTCGGGCGGGGTCGGCGTCCCGTACTCGGAGATCCCCGAGACGGTCGTCACGTCGTCGATCTCGTCCGGAGGGATTTCCGCGGGGTCGAGCCGGAGGAACGGGTTCGGGTCGCGCAGCCGCGGCTGCGCGACGTAGACGGTCTTCCCGGCGCGGAGCGCCGCCCGGCGGACCGGGAGCTGCGGCGCGTCGGGGTTCGCCTTCAGCGTCTCCGCGTCGCGCCACTCGGGCGTGTCGGCGAGTTGCTCCGCGGCCGCGTCAGCCCCGGCGAAGTTGGGGATTCGGTCGTGCGGCGGGAAGGGGAACCGCGCCTGATCGCCCTCGTCGAAGGCGTCCCACACGGCGTCGCGGACGGCCTGTTTGTCCATGGACGGATATGGGTGTCGAGCGACAAGTAGCCAGCGCACGGGAGCGCGCCTGCGGGCGATTTTTTCGTCGACGTGCCGCCACGTTTATGTACCAGATCGGTGTTTCGTTCGGGTGTGCTCGAAGACGGACTCGGCTATCCCGTGCGGGGCGACTGGGTCGGGCGGATCATCATCGGCGGCGTGTTGGGGTTGCTCTCCGTACTCGTCATCCCGACGTTCGCCGTGTTCGGCTACCTCGTTCGGGTGTTGGAGCGGACGGTGGCCGGCGAGGAGGTCCCGCCCGAGTTCGACGACTGGGGCGACCTCTTGGCGAAGGGCGTCGTCGCGACGCTCATCGCGCTGGCGTACTCCGTGATTCCCGTCGTCGCGTACGGGATCTTCATCACGGTCGTCGCGGGGATCGGGAGCGGGATCGGCGGTGATATCGGCGCGCTCGTCGGTTTCACTGGCGCGCTACTCGCACTCGCGTTCATCCCGGTGCTGTTCCTGATCTACTACGCCGTCCCCGCCGCGCTGACGGCGTACGCCGCGCGCGGCGAGGTGAGCGCTGCGTTCGACGTCGGCCTGCTGAAGCCCACGCTGTTCAGCGTCGACTACCTCCTCGCCGTGCTGATGCCCATCGTGGTCGCGATCGGGGTGTTCGTCGCGTCGGTCGTCCTCCTCGTGACAGTCGTCGGTGCAGTGTTCGTCCCGTTCCTCCAGTTCTACGGACAGGTCGCGGTGTTCCGGATGTTCGGGACCGCGTTCGCGGACCAGAGCGACCGGCTTCAGGCGAAGCCGACCGGCGGCGACGGCGCGGCCGCGACATCGATCTGAACCGGACGCTCCGACGACGCGTCTTTTAAGCGGTTCAGGCGCGCACGGTCGGACATGTTCGAAGACCGGCCGGACCGCGACGCCGAGGTCGTCCTCGTGGGACGATCGAACGTCGGCAAGTCCACGCTGATGCGCGAACTGACCGGACACGACTTCTCGACCGGCGGCAAGCCGGGCGTCACCCGACAGCCGAACCACTTCGACTGGGCCAGCGAGAGCTTCATGTTCACCGACCTCCCCGGGTTCGGCTTCATGTCCGGCGTCGAGGACGAACACCGCGAGCAGATCAAGACGGACATCGTCCGCTACCTGGAGGACAACGCCGACTCGATCCTCGCGGGCGTCGTCGTGCTGGACGGGAAGGCCGCGGTGGACATCATCGACCGCCACCGCGAGCGCGGGAACATCCCCCACGACGTGGAGATGTTCGGCTTCTTGGAGGACGTTGGGGTCGAACCCATCGTCGCCGTCAACAAGACCGACAAGATCGACGACCTCGACGAGCGGCTGGACGCGATCTGTGACCGCCTTGGGCTGTACCCGCCGTGGCAGCAGTGGTCCGACCGGGTGGCCCCGATATGCGCGAAGCGCGGCGACATCGAGGCTCTGGAGGAGTGCCTGCGGACGCGGTTCCACGACCACAACCGCGACGACCTGCTGAAGTTCGTGTCATAAGGGGTTGAGTCGGATCGGAGCGACACGACCGCTGAAGTCCTAGTCGCTCGGTTCGACGCGGTTGCTGTCGACGACACGACCACCGAAGCCCCAGCCGGAAGGCGGGCGCACGCTCGCTGCGGTCCTCACTCAGTCGCTGTCGCTCCTTCGTTGCGGTCCTTGCGTCGCCTGCGCCCGCCTTCCGACTGCCCCTTCGAGTCCCGCCCCGCACAGCACCGCACGGCCTCACGCCTCCCCAGCCTCGTCGGTGGTCCTCCGCTTCGCTTCGGACCACCGACTCCCTCGCGCGGTGCTGCTTCGCGGTCGCCACAGACGACCGCTCGCAGGCACGCGCCACCGCAGAACGGTTTATAATCGGTCGAGCAGCAGTCCGCCCAGTTCGCCGGTCTCAGAACTCGAAGCCGACCGCGTCGCGACTCGGACGGAGCGGACTCTTGGGGTACGGCGGTTCGGCGTCCGGGTCGTTGAACGCCCCGGGCGCAACGTCGTTCGGGCCGTCGGGGTAACAGAGCGCGGCTATCGTCTGGATCGCAGTGCGCCCGCTCGCCAGCTCGAACTGGCCGCCGCCGTACAGCTCGATCCCCTCGCGCTCGCAGTAGGCGATCGTCTCGAACAGCGATTCGAGGGTGCCGAACCGAGAGGGTTTGATGTTACACCACCCCGGCTCGACGGGGAGCGATTCGAGGCTCTCGACGCCGTCGATCGGGTAGTCGAAGGAGAGCCGGTCGGCCTGCGGCTCGACCAAGGCGCTTGTCGCCGGCGTGAACGCGGGGTCCTCCACGACCGCGGCCGGGAACGCCGCGAACACGTCGCGGTACAGCTCCGGGTCCGGCTCGACGTCGACGTCGGTCCCCTCGTACCACCCCTTCAGGTCGAGGATGCGCACCGCGTCGGTCTCGCGCAGCGTCTCGAACGCCGCCTCCGGCCAATCGGGAGTCGGGTCGAGCTTGAACTCCAGGTCGGGGTTGCGCGCCAACAGCTCCTCGACGCGGTCGGTCGACGGCGGGTCGCCGAGCCGCGTCGAGACGACGAACCGGACCGGCTCCGGGTCGATCCCGAGGAACTCCCCCAGCGACTCCTCGCGCTGGCGGAGCGCCAGGTCGAGCGCCGCGCTCTCGACCGCCCACCGGCGGTAGTTCCGCGAGGTCTCGTTCTCCGGTGGGTTCCCGTGGAACAGGTCGATCTCATCGAGGCGAGCCGACAGCTCGTCGATCGTCCACTCCCCCTCGACGTCGATCGGGTCGGTCCCGGCCAGCGCGTCGTGGTCGGCGGTCTCGTAGGTGACGTCCTCGCCGCGTCCGACGAGGCCGTCGCCGGAGAGGCGGTACTCCGTTGTCGTCCGCTCGAAGCCGCTCGTCGTGTCCGCGGTCTGTCGCCGGCGAGCGACCGACTCGATCGTCACCGACAACTCCGCAATCTGCTCGTAGAGGCTCATGGATGATCCGACGGCGGCCGGTCACTTAAATCGATGAGCGCGGCGGGACGCCGAGAGCGGTCAGCGTCCGGCGTCGCTCGAATGATTTCGAAGCGTCGCGATCCGCGTTCCGAGGGTCCAGAACAGCGGGACCACGGTGAGCACGACCGCGCCGGCCGCGGCGACTTGGAGGACGGTCGTGGTGAACCACGGCTCGGCGTCGGCGTACGGCAGCGCGGTGTGGGTCACCTCGCCGATCACGGGGACGAAGTAGTCCATCAGCAGGTCGACGGTGTACCACGCGGTCGCGACCGCGACCGCCCGGAGCGGGAAGTCGGTGATACGGTGGAGGACGAACGCCTGAACGACCATCGCGAGGTGGCTCACGAGGAGGAACGCGTACAGCGCCGGGCCCGAGTTCGCGAGGAACTGCGGGTAGAAGACGACGAGGACGTACGGCGTCCACAGTCCGAGCTTGACGTTGCCGAAGAACGCGAGCGCGGCGAGCGTGTCGCTCGACCGGCCGAGCGCCCACGCGCCGAGCGCGAGCGCGATGAGCAGCGTCGCGCCGGGGCTGTCGGGGATGAAGACCCACATCTCGGTCGGGAGGGCCTGAAACTGAAACCGGTAGTACCAGAAGCCGAAGGCGGTGCCGACGAGGTTGATGGCGACGATGACCCACGCGAACCGGAAGGCGACGTCCTCCAGTCGCTTCGGGAGGGGGGCGACCCATCGCGGGAGCGACTCGCGGTCCGGCGGGTCGCGGCCGAGCGCGCCGACGATGTCCATATCCCCGGCTCGGACCGGGCGGCCAAAGCCGTGGCGGTCGCGGCGGGCGCGCCTGGCGGCCGCGACGAAAAGGGCTATGGGCACCCGGCGGGAAGGCGGGGGTATGCGCCCGCGAACGCTGCTCGCGCTGCTGCTCGTCGTCCCCCTCGCCGACGCGCTGTTTCTGATCGTGGTCGCGACGCGGCTCGGGTGGCCGGTGACGGTCGCGCTCGTCGTGTTGACGGCCGTCCTCGGGATGCTCCTCCTCCGCGCCGAGGGCCGAGCCACCCTCGCGCGGATCCAGCGGAAGGTAGCGCGGGGCAAGCCACCGACCGACGAACTGCTCGACGGCGGGCTGTTGATCGCGGCGGGCGCGTTCCTGCTCACGCCGGGGCTCGTCACCGACGCGGTCGGCTTTCTCTTCGCGTTCCCGCTCTCGCGGGTCCCGATCCGGATGGCCTTAAAGAAGTACGTCGTCGTCCCGTACATCGAACGCGAGACGGACGGGTTCCTCTCCGGGAACGTCTACATCGGCGGCTTCCCGGGCGACGGCGAGGGCGGCTTCACCATGGGCGGCGGCGGCTTCGCCGGCGGCGGTCCCGACGGCGGCCCGGGTGGATTCTCCGGCGGCGACGACGGCGGCGCTGCGGGGGGCGCAGACTCCGGCGGCGCGGCCGCGGACGACGACGTCGTCGACGTGGATTTCACCGTCGAAGAGGAAGACCAGAAGCGAACCGACTGACGGCGCGGGCCCCGAGAGCCCCCGTGAAACCGCCACACGGCGGGGCGGCTCCCGAAAGGAAACCCTTAAAATCCTACCCGCGCAACGACTGAATGCGCTCACCTGGGCCAATAGCTCAGTCAGGTTGAGCGCTCGGCTGATAACCGGGAGGTCCACGGTTCAAATCCGTGTTGGCCCACCTCAGAAGCGGTCGGCGTTATGCCACCGCGGTTGGGGCCGTACAACTCCCCAGCCACCTAATTTCCGTACTTCCGCTACTTCTAGAGAGGGCCGTTTCTCGTTGTCCCGCCAGAACTCTTAGCGACCCCCAGAGCCGTCGGCGGGTTTCCGGCACAGGAGGTGTCGGTGCGTGAGCCTCGGATACTCCGGTTCGTTCACAGCCGAGAAGGACCGCGAGTTCTTCTGTGACACCTGCGGCGCACGCTGTACTCGCAGCATCAACGGCGATCTGGAGTACGGTCACCTCGTCGGGTGTCCGAACCGTCCCGACCAGTTCACGGTAGGCACCGCCGACAGCGCGTACAAGTACACGCCCGACGACGGCGACGCCGACACCGACGGGGGTGCGTCCGCGTGAGCGACGACGATCCCGGTCACGCGAGTACACTCGCAGAGCAGCTCCGGCTCGCCGAGGAGAACGGGAACCTTCCCGACGAACTCGCCGACGAGGACGATTCGGAAGGTGACGAGGAGGTGGACGATGTCGAGTGAGACGCGCTTGGCTCCCGGCGTAGGTCACGTCGGCCCGCTGCTCGTGGCGAAGTGTACGAATTGCGGAAAGACCACGGAGAAGCGGACCGCCGAGATCGTCGGCGACCCATCGAACGGGTCGTTCCAACACGTGTGCCACAGCTGCCAGCTGGTCACCTGGTGGAACGTCCTCGACGTGCTCGAAACGCCCGACGGATCGGGGGGTAGCCCATGACGGGGTGTCCGCACCCGACTCAGCGACCGAGCGGGTACTGTCGCATGTGCTCGGTCGAGCGGCAGTTCGACGACGTTGACCTCAATGACCTGGCCGAGTACGAGTGTCCCGAGTGTGGCGGTGATACCTCCGGGCGCGGTGTCGTCTGCTACAGGTGTCGAGGTGATTCCGAGTGAGCATCGACGCGCCCTCGACGCCCGATGCGTCGATCGGCTCGCTCCCCAACCCCCGTATTCAGGACCGACACGGTCCCGAGCCCGTCGCCCACGGCGCGGCGGTTCAGGCCGTGTTCAACGACGTCGACCGGGAGCTCTCGGTTTACTCTGCCGTTCACCAGCTGTGGTACGAGGTCGTCGGCGACCGCGACCAGGAGCCGGGGATCGTCGCCGAGCTCGACGAGCGGGACCACGAGTGGCTCGACGCTCCGACTCCCGGCCGCGAGTGGGTCGTGAAGCTCACCTCGTCGCGGTGGAAGGCCGGAACCGGCACCGGCGACGACTACTCCGCGTACTACAAGTACGACCTCACCCTCCGCGAGCGCGACGAGGACGGCGACCTGTACAAGACCGGTCGCGCGTGCTCGCTCCGCGTGCTCCCGCAGTTCGCGGATCTCAACTACAAGGACGGGAGCGATCTCACCCTCCAGTACGGAGAGGGTTCGCTGGTCCGCTGTTCCACGACGTGGGCCGACGAGTCCGAGGAGGTCGAGGGACGGATGTTCGATCTCCTCGAGGCCGCCCTCGACGTCGATCGCGGTCGGCTCCTCGCGGACCGCGACGAGGACTCGCGCCGGATCCAGAAGGCGGAGGCGCACCACCGGTTCGACATCGGCTGGAAGCGCCAGGTCGTCGAGACGCTCGACCGGACGCGCGAGTTGATCGCCTACGGCGGCATGTCGGAGATCGACGCTCACCAGAAGCGCCAACGAGAGGGATATCTAGAGGCGCTCGTCGACGCCGACCGGTGGCACCTTCTCGGATTCGACCGCACGCGCTTCGACATCGAACTGAAGTGCTATCAGGCCGCGGGGTGGGCGGAGATCCCGCGCGAGGACCCGGCGCACCACCCGAAGCTCGAGGCGTCGTTCGCCGGCGTCGACGGCGACGGAGCCCTCCCGCACGTCGACGAGTGGGACGACGTCATGTCGACGCTCCGGACGATCGTCTCGTCTCACCTCGACTGGTCCGGCGTCGGTCGCGACGAGCTCGTCGCTGACGACTTCCAGAACGGTCCCGGTCTCCCCGAGTACCGGTACCCGCATCCGACCGGTCGCCGTGAACAGCTCCGTGAGCGCTTCGAGGCCGTCTCGACCGAGGTCTACCGCGAGGCGCTGAAAGCGAACACGCAGGCCGTGTACGACATCCTCACCGTGGTAGCCACGGAGAGCGGCGCGTCGTACGACACGCTTGAGGAGCGGACCGGGCTCGCCCGCTCAACGATCCGCTACCACGTTTCCCGGCTCGCGGAGATCGGTGTCTGTGAGAAGATCTCGAATCCGGTCCTCGTCGTGTTCCCGTCGCCGGCCGCGCTCGAGAGCTCGAAAGAGATCCTCCGGCGGATCTACCCGGACGACCAGATCGAGGACATGATGGAACGCGCCGAGGAGCGCCGCGAGCGTCGCGAGGAGCGCGACGATCCGAGCTCCGTCGGCGACGGCGACCAGGAGGAGAGCGACGACGACCTGGAAGACGTCGACGACGCCGGCGACGACGATCGTGGTCGGAGTTCCGAGTGGGCGTACTTCGAGGACCTCTCGCTGAAGCCGCACCAGCTGGCGAACGCGCTCGAGAAGGAGTACCTCGACGGCGACGAGGTCCGCGTCCGGACCGATCGCCGCTCCTGGATACAGTAGGTCGCTCGCGGCGCGGTGTTCGCTCTCGGTCGACAGCTGTTGCTCCGTCTCTTTTTCGCGTCTTAACCAACACTTCGCGCCGTCTCGCGTCCGATGTTGGTTAAGCCGGCGTGTCGGTGGCCGTCCGATCCGCCGCTCCGTGCGTTCCGCTACCCCACCGACCGAATTTTAAAACATAATGGTTCTTAACTCCATCCACCGGATCGCGTCTCTCGGTGCGTCGAGCGTCGCGAGAACGGCCGTTTCAGCGGTTGCGGTCCGTGGGTAGGTTAGCAGGGGACCCTACGGGTGTAGCCCCTAAGGGGGGAGACAATAACGACCGGAGCCAGAACGGCTCCGGTCTACCGCACCGCACCCCTCCGCACGTGGAACGTACAGAACGGTCGTAGGATACCCTCTCCGTGGTTTGAGCGCGGTTTTTCGGTGATGGGAACCGTGAGAAGGCAGATTGTCAGATTCCCTTACGACGTGAAGTCTTCGAGATGGTCGAAAACTGCTACTGTATCTACTCATCGACAAGATCTACTTTCCGGCCCGTTCATCGTAAGCCTGAGACCAGCCCGAGGTGAATATCACTCATGGCAACCTCTTCTGAAACCCTCGAAGACCTCTCTCACGACTTCGCAAACGTGATCCCCGACGTTGACGTGACGGCCGAACACGAGCGGTGGGATCCCGGCTTGGGGCCATTTGAGGAGGAGCGACAGCTCGAAAAGATCCTCGCTGCTCTCTCAGACGGCGGTCCGGTTCCGTCACACATCGAGCGGGAGGTCACATATCCCGGCAGCGGTCGCCGCTGCGATCTCGTGATTGACACCGGCGACCAGAAGCTTCCCGTTGAGGCGAAGCTGCTCCGGTTTCGCCGCGACAACGGGAACATCGACCCGAATATGTACAAGAGTATTTTCAGTCCGTTCCCGGAGCGCAGTTCGTCATCACTGCTCACCGACGCGGAGAAACTCACACAGTCCGCGTTCGGCACCCCAGCAGGCCTCCTCGGCCTCTACTACGAGAAGAACGACGAGGAGTACGAGCAGCTCCGTGCCGAGCGCATCGCGGAGAAGTTCGCACTTGATGTCGAGTACTGGTACGACATCGACATCGAGACTGTTGCGATAGAGACCTTCGACGGACTCCAGCACCCGCATCACCAGAAAGGGGCGGTCATCGGCTGGCTCGTAGAATAGTGTTATCTGAGTAATCAAATACTTCCTGCGGTGTTTTGTGGGATTCGTCTGTGGAACATCCCAGATTGGTAGTAAACGCTCACAACGACGCAGCACGCGCCGAGAAAGCGCCGCCAGTTCGCGACCGGGGCTATGCGGCCGCGACGTCGTCGAGCCGCTCGACAGTCTGTTGGAGGACCCACTCGCCGACGAGATCGTAGAACGCCCGCCCCGCAGCGAGCGTGTCGCCGACGATCTCCGAGACGGGCGGATCCCAGTAGCCGAGCACGACCAGCAGCACGAGCGTCGCGAACACGCCCACGACGACTGTCGCCACCGACGAGACCGCACCGACCGCGGCACCGCCGACAGCCTTGTACCGGCGGAACCGCAGCAGCACGAGCGCACCGATCAGGACCGCGAACACGGACTCGCTCGTGTACTCCGCGAGCAGGCCCGTGACGAGGACGGGATCAGTTCCCGCCATTGTTCCCCTCGTCGGTCGTCTCCACCTCGAACTGGTTGACCGTGTCCGGCGTCGACGCCTCCGCGCGCCACGCCGACAGCGCTCTCCACCCGAGCAGGATCACGCCGGCGACGATGATCACGCCCGCCTCGTCGGCAATCGTCTCGAAGACGTCGGGCGCGAGCACGACCACACCCAGCACCGCGACGACCGCGGTCGAGCCGGCCCATACGCGGAAGTCAAACGTCCCGAACTGGCGCAGCGCGAGGTACATCGCGACCGGCACCGAGCCGAGCGCGACGATCAGCCGCTCCGTCGGTCCGAACACACCCGACGAGAGCAACCATGCTCCCGCGCCAAGCATCAAGACCGCGACGACGATCTCGTTCTCTAACAGGCGCTCGACGAGGCCGCCGGCACGGCCGCCCACGTCCTTCGCCGCGTCAGCGACCGCATCCGACCGCGTGCCCTCGTCAAACAGGCTCGTCTCTCGCGAGAGGACCGCCAGCCCGACGAGGCCGGCGAGTCCGACGACGACAACGCCCGGTCCCGGGATCAGCCCGGAGAGCGCGCTGAACGGTCGCGAGTTCGTGACCATCGGGGCCGCGCCGCCGGCGACCGAGCCGATCGTGCCGCTGTCGCCGCTTCCGGTCGCCGTGCCGTCGTCTTGCCGGAACTGGATGACGTGCGGATCCTCCGGTTCGGTCGCCGACAGCGTCAGCGGACTCGACGCGAGTCCCTGGTCGAGGACGATGTCGTCGCTCTCGTCGAAGAGGACGTACGGCTTCCCGTCGGCCGCGTCGACGTGCGTGACCGAGTACTGGTCACCGGTCCGGTCGCCCGGTCCGATGCGGTAGACCGGCTCCGCGGTGTTCACGCGCTCGTCGGGCACGTCAACGTCGACCGCACCGCTGTTCACGTCGAACGCGAGCGGGAGCGTCCGCAGATGGGCCTCGCCGTTGTCCGGCGCGTTCGGGATGTGGATCTCGTTCGTCCCGTCCGCGCTGATCCGGCTCGCCTCTGCCGTGTCCCACGACGCGTTCGAGAGGTAGTGGAGCTGCTGTCCCTGCTCGGTCGCGCCCACTCGAAGGTAGACGTCGTCGCCGGGGTTGTTCAGCCGCACCGTACTGTTCAGGTCGTTGCCCTGCGCGGTCGGCTTGAGGACCGTCAGGTCCGCGTTCTCGACTTTCACCTTCGAGCCGGTCGCGGAGACGGTCGTCTCCCAGCCGGCTTGAACGTCGCCGAGCTCGACGACGACCGACCCGTTCTCGAACGCGTACGTCGGCGAGTCGATCGTCTGAACCACGTTCCCGTTGGCGTCCCGGTGTTCGACCGTCACTGACCGCAGCGAGATCACGCGGTCCGACGCCCACGGAATCGTCAGCGATGCGTTCGCCGTGTCCTCGTTCCATGACTCCGAGACCGCGTAGCGCTCGCTGAACGCTTCTCCCGTGTAGTCGATGGTGCGACTCTTTGAGACATCGTGGTGGTAGTCAAGCGCCACCTGCGGCGCGGGCGAGCCTGCCGCGAGCGTCCCGTCGCCGACCGAGACGTTCACCGTGTTCTGCCCCTCGGCGATCCACGAGTCATTCGCCGCTAGCGGGACTATCTCGCCATCTGCGAGCGTACCGGTGTACGAAACGGTCTCGCCGTTCACTTCCACGACGGGATCGACCGTCTGTGTCGATTCGATGAAGATTGTCTCGATCGATTCGACGCCGGTTGAGTCGATTTCAACCGTGTTCTGTCCATCACTAAGCGGGATCTCTGTTTGATTGTTTGTCGCAGAGTCGTAGTTGGATATTGTCGCGGTTTCTGACCCACGAGTAACGGTGACAGAGTCAGCGGCGGCTGGTCCCGTTGCTATCAGATCATATCCGTTAGTATTTCTGAAATATGCCGCATCATTATCGGATGACACTTCATAGGTGAGACTTGACGAGATTGTTTCGTTATTATTTAGCGTGTAATCAAACGACCTCTCGCCGTCCTCAGCGGGCAATGTCGTACTCTCAGAGAACACGGTCGTCCCGTCGACTTTGACCGAGACGGTCGCGCTCACCTCAGACACATAATTAGAGTAAATCGTAATTGTCCCGTTTTTTACGGCGGCTGGCGGTTGGTCGAATGTATATGAAGTTGAGCCGTCTCCGGTTTCCACAACGGAGGTTGTGTCGCCTAACGCTCCGTTCACTCTTACCACAGGGTTAGACGCTCCGCTCGGGGGTTGGGGGGGCTGGTTGCCGCCAATATCAAAGGTTGACGATGTTGACGACGAGGTCACTACCCGACGTCCTGAATTTGATACGCCCGTCACATTGATCGACAGGTCGTCACCGCCGTCGGTCGCGTTGTAGGTGAACGAGTCGCCGTCCGTCGCCGTCGCCGAGATCGTGAACTCGCCGGAGAACGTCACCGTGTTCGTCGAGAACTCCTGAACGTAGAACGCTGCCTCGCCGCCGCGCGTCTCGATCGGCGACGCGTACTCGCTTCCGTTCTCGTGTTCGATGTACGCCGCTTCCGGCACTTCGCCGACGTTCTCGTCGAACCACGAGGTCTCGATCGCGACCCACCGACCCTCGTGCGTCCGGTCGTCTTCGAGGACGATCGCCGGCTCGCCGTCCCGCATCGTCGTCTCGACGCTCATCGTCTGACTCCCGGCCGAGGTCCGCACCTCGTTCGGTGCTGGCGGCGCGTCGGACGTGAGGCTCCCGAGCCGACTCGTCACAACGTTCCGGTACTCGCCGTCGTCGACGGGCTCGTAGGTCGTTCCGACGACCGGCTCGGTCCCGTTGTCGATCGGTCCCGAGTCGCTCGCGAACGGTGCCGCGGGTCCGAGCGCGACGGCCGCGAACAGCAGCACGACCACAAGCGCGAGCGGCTTCAGCGCGCGCTTCGGCACGGACACGCCCGAGAGCGCGCCCCGCAGCTGCGGCGCGAGTTCGTTCGTCGCCTGCGCGAACTCGTCTCGGACGCGCTCGACCGCGGACTGCGCCCGCGGTTTTACCCACGCCCACAGCGCGAGGACCGCGAGTTTCGCTCGCGTCGCGAGCGTCTTCTCGTCGCTCTGTTCTCCGTCGCTTTCGTCGCTGTTTGTGTCCGTGTTCTTAGGCATGGCTCACCCCTCCCCCTGCGGTTCTCTTAGGAACGCGCGCGTGTGGGTCTCGCTGTGCGCGGTCGCGAGCGATTCCGACGCGGCCGATCTCGGGAGGGTCAGTTTGTTTCGACGCCGAAAATCGACCGTTCAAGCCGTCGAAACGGCCAGAATCGGCCGCCTCTTGAGGTCTAAAGCGCATCGAGAGCCTCCTCCCGGTGCGGGTATCGTACCGAGATCTCGCCGCGGAACTCGAAGTTCCGGTACGGGTTCGGCCACTCGATCGGTGCGTAGTGTCGGTTCCGCCAGATCACCGCCCGGCCGGTCCGGTCCGCGAACCGGTTCACGTAGCTCATGTTGATCGGGACGTTCCCGATTCCCGAGAGCGACGACGCCGGCGGCGACGTCTTCGGCATCGTGACGAACCACCGGGTCTTCTCTCGAACGCCCTCGTCGCATCGAGCGACGCTGTGCGAGAGCGTCATCGTCGAGAGGTTCTTCTTCCGGCCCTTGCCCTGCGAGACCGGGTAGCCCTTCACCTTCCGATTCTGGTCGTTCTCGTCGGCCTCTGGGTTCAGCGGCACGAGGTCGGAGAACTCGTCGTGGACGATCGTCGTCGGGTGAAGGAACTCGTCGTCCTTCGCTCTCGTCTCCATGAACGCGAAATTAACGTCGCGGAGCGGCGTCACCTCAGCCGGCTCCTCGGCTTCTGACGCCGGTGTGTAGGTCGCCTGCGTCAGCTTCTCGCAGCCGCGGAACTGCGGGTCCGGTAGCACCGCGTAGAGGCCTCCGGGCACGACCTTGGTCATGAGGTCCCGCGGGTTCCGGTACTCGATCGTGTCCCGGAACACGTCGGTCAGCGAGATCTCGGTCGTCGGCAGCGTCGGGTTCCGCGGCTTCGCGTGGACCTCGTAGTCGACGCCTTTCGGTACCGCGACGGTCATGTACGGTGCCAGCGGGAGACACTCCAGCTCGTCGAGCGTGAGCATCCAGAGCAGCGTCTCGTTGTTGATCTCCGGCATCCGGATGCCGCCGATGACATTCGCGAACGACGTCTTCCCGCCGCCGGGCTTCGAGTGCGCCCAGATGTCGGTCCCGCCGTCGCCCATCGCCTTCAGGACGTGCTCGTTCTCCGGCTTCGCCAGCCAGTTCAGCACCTTCCGGCGAGTCGGCGGCTGCTCGGCGAGGATGTCGTCGTCGGTCCGCCCGTCTTCGAGCGCCCACAGCTCAGCGTCGTCGACGTGGATGATCGCGTCGAGGTACGCGCTCGGGTAGCGGTACACCGGGTGTGCGTTCTCGATTCCGCTGATCCGCGCCGTCCGTTCGAGCGACTTCAGCTTCTTGTGGAACGGCTTCAGGCTGTTCCCGTCGCCGTCGCTGAAGTCCTTGTAGATGCGCTCGCCGTCGTTGTGGTACTGCTCCAGCCGTCCCCACGACTTCTCGGTCGCGTGGTACCGCGCCTGTCGCGACTTCTCCCACGGCACGAAGTCCTCGTGGAGCCGGTCGAGCACCTCCTGTTCACCGCGCTCTTCCTTCCGTCGACTGCTGATTGACCTACTCATGAGTTCCACGCTCCGTGTGGGCTTCCGCTGCTGTCCGTCCGTTCGCTGCCGGTGAGCGAGCGCGCCGCCGCGAGAAACGGCGGGAGCAGCTCGTTCACCGCGAACCGATACCGAATCCGCTTCGCGTCGTCGCCCTCCTGGTCGAGGAGCGACTCCAGCAGTACCGGCGACGACACGATCATGTCGAGGAACCGCTCGGGCGTCTCGCCGTGTGTCGGGACCGTCAGCGACCGGACCCACCGCCCGATCGCCTGCCGGTTCTCGAACCCGTTCCACAGCTGGAGCAGCGCCCCCGCCTGCGACCGGTCGAGCCGCTGGAAGGCCGGGCGCATCAGCGGGTTCTGCTCGCTCTCCGGGTCAACGTCCTTCCACGAGGTCGCCTCGCTGTCCTCGACACGTTCGTTTGCTCGCTCCCTGAACTCCCGGTAGGCGAGGTCGCACGCGTCGTTCAGCGCCTCGACCACCCGCATGCGGGCGTACTCCGAAACCTGCCCGCGCTCCGCGATCAAGTGCTCGAACACGTCCGAGATCGGGAGCATGTGCCGCGGCTCAATCACATCCTCGACGTGTCCAAGCGTCCGAACCCCGGCCGCTTGATACCAGAACAGCGCCTCGCGGTAGGTCCGAAAGCCGTCCGAGAGCGCCCGGATCGGCGGGTCGCGCGAGGTGTCCCCTCGGTAGAGCAGCCGGTCTTGGTCGTGGTCGAGGACGTCGAGCGCTGGCCGTGTCGTGCGAGCCGTGTACGGCTCGGCGTCGGCCTCAGTCATCGTCGTCCCCCGCGACATCGCGTCGGCCCTTGTCCTCGAACTCGAAGTCGGTCGGTTCGGCCTCAGGCCGGTCGATGTCCTCGACGTCGAGGTCGAGTCCGACCTCGTTTTCGAGGAAGCGCTGAACGGCACTCTTGTCGCGGCGTTCCTCGATATCGCGAGCCTCCAACGCGGTCGACATCCGCTCGTTCCACGCGATCTCCTCGTAGTCCTCGATGGTCCGAGCGTTCGCGTGCTCCTTCTGGAGAACGGTCAGCGACGCGTCCGCCGTGATGTCGTGGCGCGGAGCCGGGACGAAGTCGATCGACCCGTCGACGGCCTCGTAGCTCTCGATCGCGAGCAGCACGAGACCGAGTCCGAACCCGACCGTCGGCGTGTTCATGAGTGTACCGCCGACTCGCCATCCGATGAGCGGCAGCCCGATCATCGCGATCGTTAGAACGCCGAAGAGCCCGCGAGTGACCCACGACAGCTTCTCGCCCTCGTCAGGCTCGGGGAGCCGGTGCCACACGGGCATCCGACGCCGTAGGTGCGCGGGTTTGTGGTCGACCGCGACATCCTCCTCGGGATCGGTGTAGATCTTCTCCGAGGCAGATCCGGACACTTTGACCTTCGTCCGGAGCTCGCTCAGGTCGAGTCGAGCGGCGCTCGCGAACAGCCGCGCGAAGAACGGCCGAATCCCCTTCTTCGGCAGGAGCCGACCACCGTTGGGCGCGCGGACCGTGGTCAGGATCGACATGTCCTCGTACAGCTCGTCGTGGTACCCCTCGTCGGGAATCTCGACGCGGTCCGCCGCCGTTGCCGTCTCGCCTCCGTCCGGGACCGCTTCGCCGTCAGAATCGTCGGCGTCCTCGCCCCGGCGGAGCGACAGCGCGCTCGTGAGCTCCTTCCGCTCGAACGCGATCCGTTCGGTCGGCGGCGACATCCGAAGCCCGCCGCCGTAGGCGATCGGGAACAGCGAGAGTCCGAGCAGGATGTCGAAGTTCGCGACGACCGTTGCGACCTCGTAGTAGAGGCCCGCGAGCGCCATCAGCACGCCGAACCCGGAGACGATCCCCCAGGTCGCCAGCGAGTACCGTGGTCCAGTCCCCGCCAGCTTCAGCGTCGCCTTCGCACCCGACAGACCGGCGAGGATCCCTGCGATTCCCGGAATAAGGACCGTCGTGAACGCGTACCACCACGCGTCCGCTTGCGTCTCGATCTGAACCTGCTGAGACGCGGGTGCCGAGGCGTGCGTGAACCGCCAGCGTGCGCCGTCGACGACCTCGCCGTCGCGTTCGAGCCACATCGTCGCCTCGACCGACTTGTCGTAGTGGCTGTTCAACGCGATCGGGGCGCTCGCGTACCCGGCCTCGATGTTGACTGTCGCTCGCTGAACCTCCTGATTCGCCGCGTACTCGACGTTCGTGCCGTTCACGGTCTCCGTCTTCGGTTCCCAGTAAACGATCACCGCTTCGTACTCGCCGGTCGCTTCGTCGCCGAAGACCGTCGAGTAGACCCGGATCTCGTCGCCGTTGAGCGTTGCTCCGCGCTGGAGGAACACCGGCTCGTTCGAGAGCGGATCAGCCGGAACGTGCCTGATACCGACTGCTCCCGCGGTCGAGCCGTCACCGACGTATCGAACTGACGGCGGCGCAGCCGACGGGTGATTCCCGCCTGTCCGCAGCTCCGAGATCTCGAACGGCCCCGGCGCATCGAACCCCGTCTCGCTCGCGTTCTCTACCTGCGCCGTCGGCCCGTCACTCGGCGCTACGGCCGCCAGTGCGGGCGTCGCCGTCATCGTGACCAGAACGACAGCGAGGCTTACCGCGACGACCGCAGCGCCGCGGCTCATCGTTGACCCTCTCGTCGGTCAAGCTCGCTCGCCTCCACGTAGGCAACGAAGAAGGCGAACAGCGTCGCGGCTGTCAGCGATCCGACTCCGAAGCCGCCGACCGTCGTCGACGCGAGGTCGTTCGAAAGCGCCGCTCCCGTTGCGATTGTCCCTATGAGTCCGAGAGCGACACAGAACGCCCACACCGCGCCGACCGGCCACAGCTGGCGGGTGTCTTCGGTGGTCATCCGCATCTCAGTCGTCACCCCCGAAGACCGCCCACGCGGCGAAGAACACGACGACGCCGAGCAGGAGGAACTGACCTCCTGTGATGCCGCCGAGGAAGCCGCCGGTTCCGAGCGCGCCGAAGATCCCCGTCAGCGCCGCGAGCGAGAACCCCGGCTCGGCGAGTACCAGGTTCAGGAGGTCGTTCCCGAACTGGAGACCGAGACCGGCACCGGCCGCGCCGGCCGCAGCGCTTGATGTCGCACCGCGCTTCAGCCCGGAGCCGGCCCGTCTCGCTCCCGAGCCGGCCCGTGCGGCCGCTTCTTGCGTCTCCTCGACGCCGACCACGTAGACCAGCACGCCGAGCGCCACGAGGCCCAGCGCCACCGTCAGCATCTGCTCTCACCTCTGTTCGTTCGCGTCCGATTCGTCTCGGTTCGTCCGCTCGTGTTGTGTGTCATGTTGCTCTGTCGAGGTTTGCGTAGACCTGCCGGCCCAGGTAGCCGAGGAACAGCGCTGCGGCCGCGACGACGGCCCACTCGACCGGCGACGTCGGCGGCAGCACCTGCGGGAGCGTCAGCGCACTCACTGAGATCGCCGAAAATACCTGTGGCGCTGACGCGAGCAGTGCGTCGAAGAGCGCCAAGAGTACTTCGGGGTTGAGGAGCGCGACGATCCCGCTGATTCCAGCACCTAACTGCGCCAGCGGGTCCTTCGCGATTTGCTTGATGTTCATTCTGTCAGCCCTCCGAGTTGGAGGAAGTCGGCGATCACGTAGACGACTCTCCGCAGTACGACGATCGCGACGATCGCCTCAACGCTGATCAGGACGATCAGCACGAGCGGCCCGAAGGGGCCGACGGCTGCCGCAGCGTCCGCGATCGTAGCGTTGAATGCTTCGATGCCGCCGATGATCGCGTCGCCGCTGAACCCGCCGGCACCGATGAGCAGGTCCGCGACGGCGACCGGGAGATCTGCGAGTCCGATCGTCTCGTTCGGCGCGTTGAACCGCCCCGGTTGCGAGCCGCCGACAAGCAGGACCAGCTGCGAGACGACCGTCGTCACGATGCCCGTCACCGTTTCGAGGATCGTCGTTGCGACCGCGCCGATAACGAAGCCCCGCGGGTTCTCCGCGAAGGCGCGGATGACACTGCTCGCGTCTTGGAGCCAACCTGGTGCGATGTTTCCCCAGACGACTCCTCCTCCGCCACTATCGGTTGAGCCGTCGTCTGAGTCGGAGCCGAGTCCACCGTCACCGGTGGTTGACCCGTCACTCCCGCCTCCGCCGGTCGGTTCGTTGAAGCTCACTCGCGTAGCACCTCCGACACAGCGTCGAAGCCGCGAGCGGCCGCATAGAACGTCAGCAGCACGAGCGCGAGTCCGGCGATCCACGCCGCAAGTCCGGTATCGGGCAGTGCGGAGTTCCACGCCGCCCGCATCGGCATCGTGACACTCTCAGTGAGCGTCCCGATCAGGCCATCGGTCTCGCGGTAGACGGGACCAGGAGCGATGTTGCTCGCGATGCCCGTCACCAGCTCACGACCGCCTCCGATGAACCCAGCGAGACTGTCGAGGACGCGCGTCCACGCCTCGGCGACACCACCGACGAGCGTCGCTGCGACACTCGCGAGTGCGAAGCCGATCGTTCCGGCGACCGACCGCGCGACGTTCCCTGAATCGATACCTTCCGCTGCTCGGAAATCCACTCCGTCGAGCGAAGAGGACCCAGAGAGCAGGAACGACTGCTCATCGTCTCCGAGGCTCGTCTGGTTGTCGTCAGCCATCGCTTTCTACCCCCGCGTTCGGGTCGGAACGCGATGGTCCTCTCATGGATTCAGCCCTCGTCGTTCTCTTCTTCGACGCCGATGAAGGGGATATCCGGGAACCCGGGCACGACGAACGTGTCTGGGGTCTCGTCTTCCTGAAGGAACTGAACGATCACCAGGAAGCCGCCGAGGACGATCACGAGCCCGACGAGGAACGCGAACACGCCGAACTGGCTCTCGACCGATGCGGCCGACGCCTGTGCGCCGGCGATGATGATCCCAAGCGGTTCGATCACTGTCGCGTCGATCGTCGCGATCGTCGCCTCGGTAGTCGCGTCGATCGGCGACACGACGAGGTTGAAGATACTCTGAATGAGATTGACGCCGCCGGTGAACACCGAGACGAGAGTCCCGAAGATCGCCCCCTGAAGGAGCGTCCCGAGCGTGCCGTCGGCTTGAAGATACCCGATCGTACCGGTGAGTACCGCGTTCGGAGACGGGTCGTCTCCGGTCGGGAGCTCGTCGGCGGCTCCAGACATTACGACCCTCCGCGGAACAGGCTGAACAGGCCGATACCGGAGATCGCCGAGACGATCGCGCCGAACGGCTTCGTAACGAAGCCCCAGATACCGGCGAGGAACCCGCCACCGTTCGAGGACATGATCGCCGCGCCACCGCCGTCAGCGGCGCTCTGGATCGCCGAGACCTCTCCGTTCGTCAGCACGACGTCGTAGGCCACGACGTAGCTCGTGTCGGTCGAGACGGTCGCGTCGAGGCTGATCTCTTCGCTCCCGTCGTAGCTCGACGTCACCGAGGTGTACGACTCGATCTCCGAGAACTCCGTGTCGCCCGTGTCCTCGGCGACCTCGACGTTCTTGTAGCGCTCGCTCGGCAGCGACGGCTCGTCGACGAGCTCAGTGTCCGAATAGCTCAGGTCGAACGCAGTCGGGAGTTCGAGCCGGAACGCCAGCTCACCGAACTGGTCCCACTGCGGGTAGTCGTTCGACGAAGAGAACTCCGCGCTCACGTCCGCGTCGTCGCGGAGGTCAGCCGCCTCGAACTCGGCGTCGACAGTGATCCCGAAAATCGTCGCGTCGGACATCACTGCGTCGAGCGTGTCCATGCCGGTCACCGAGTACGCACCGCGCGGCTCGGTGATCGTCACGGTCTCCAGCTCGTCATCGTCGTCGGTGTCGGCGAGCCGCTCGCCGAACGTCAGCTCGCGCGTTCGCTCGGCGTCGAGGACCGACACGTCCGCATCGATGTCGCCGGAGATCGTGATCTCTTCGGCAGAGCCAAAGGTCCCGTCACCGGAGCCCTGAACGGTCAGGTCGCCGACCTGGTGCTGAAGCACCTTCCCCTCGCCCGTGCTGTTCGCAAGGACATTGTCGTCGCTCGCGGTCGCTGTGGCGTCGTAGAGGGTGACCTCGACGTAGTCGCCGTCGCCGTCGACGAGCTGGAGCGTCGGCGTTCCGGTAGCCGAGTTGATGTCGGCGGCGAGCGTGATGTACGACTTCTCGCCGTCAGCGACGCTGAAGTTCGAGTAGGTCGCCGAGTCCGAGGTCGCGGTCCCGGCGTAGTTGAGCGCGTCGACGCCCGGCGCGGTCGTCGTCGAGCTCACGGTCGCGCCCGAGACGGTCCACTCCGAATCGTCGAGCGCGGACGCCGAGTTCTCACCGTCTTCGTCGTCGTTTCGCGGGAACTCGTTGCGCTCGTCGAAGTCGATGTCAGTCGCAGTCAGCGTGACCGGGTTGTCGTTCGATTCGTTTACCGAGGCCGGCAGCGTCGCAGCGTCACCCGCGTCGTCGTAGTACTCCAGTGCCGACGAGAACTCCGAGTTGTCCCACTCGTCGACCGTCACGTCGGCCTCGATCGTCGGGTTCGGCGTCTTCGCGTCGTCTCCCCAGCCGATATCGCCGGCCGCCGCGACTGGTGTCGCGACGACCGACAGAAGCATCGTCAGCGCGATCAGTGCCGCGAAACCGCTCCGCTTCAGCTTAGTGTTCATGTGATTCCTCCGTAGCCGCCGCTGGTCCGTCGTGTCATGATGGTGTGATAGCAGCCGTGTTTGCGCGCCAATTCGACATTGAGTGGGTACCGCTCGCGGAATTCCACGAGATACGAAGCGAAGGCTTCCGAGACTGCGATCCCGTCGGCAACGCCGCTCACTCGTCTGCCCCCCGAACACGAGTGTGAGTCACTGCTTCTCTCCGTGGTTCCGCCAGTCTACCCACCGCTTCACCTCGTCGTCGGACTCGTCGCGCGAGTCCCTGTCGGCGTCTGTCATAGCTTCAACAGCCGAACCGGATCATCGGCTCGACAGACGCATGTCACGGGTACCGGAGCCTAAATCACAGAAATTTGGGAGGTTTCGCGCAGGATCTAACGGATTCTGGTGGGTTCTGCCGATTTATATTCGGACCGTGGAGAGTGCCTGTATGGGCATTCAGAACAGATTTGCCGACTGTCGCACGGCGCAGGAAGGAGACGGTAGCGTCACGGTGACGATCCCACGACCGCTTGCGGAAGAGTGGGAGATCGAGCAGGGAGACCAGATCCCGTTTTTCGCAGAAGAGGGATCAGACACGGCAGAGATTCGACGTCCCATAAAATAGAGAATATTTGGATAGCGAAAATCAGATCTCAGAGCTTAGTTCACTAATATTTGTCAGAGCTACGAGCATCACTCCAGAGATGTAGGTTACAATAATTCCGATCCAGATCGCGATCCAGTATTGAATTACTAGGAGAACAAGATAACCCCAGACGGCAAATAGAACTGTTTGGGTAATTGCTTTGAAGATACTCTTATTCTGATCACTATAACAACTGTATTTCAATATAATTGTAGAAGTTATTAATGAAAGAGATTCAGCAACAAATAGTAACATTATCGGCAATAATATATCCTGTAAATGCTGTTGGGAAAAGTCAGGCGAATAACTTGTTGCTTTAATGCCGGGAAGGAACCCCATTATTTGGGTTGGGGCGAATAAAAATTGGATAGTGATTAGTAATACACCATATATGATCACTAATTTATAGATAGAGTCTTCTGAATTATCAGATTTTATTGTATGACTTAGCGTTGCCAAGGCGACCGCTCCGAAGGTTGCAACTAATAGACCAAACCAGATGTTATAGAAGTTTGAAAACCATATTGGTGTGACTATACTACATACTATTGAGATTAGGGATACTACTACCAGGATAAAATCACGAAATTTTGAATCTGTTTCAAGGTTGCTGAGTTTGAACACAGAGGGGAATATTACACATCATACATATTATTTTCTAAGTAAGCATCTTCCCGCGATACCTTTCCAACCCTGTTACTCCTCACAAATTTATCATTTTAATATACAAATATAACAATATTTATTCCAATATGAAATGATATTATTTTAAATTGTTTCTGTTCATATCATCAAATGCGTTATTTATCACTTTAGTAGTTGGACTATTAAGATACGGTTCTATCGCCTGAAACGAGTCCCACCCGCCTACGGCCATAACGACACGAGGGTTCATTTGCTCGTCGACGAGAAGCCGCTGCGCGAACCGGCGTCGGAGGTCATGACTCGACACGTGGAGAAAGTCGTCATCGCCGGTCGTCTCAACCGCACGCTCGGCCGTGCGTTTGACCGCTGCCCGGACACCGGTCACCGAAAGGTCAACGATCGGCTCGTCGCGACCGATCTCCTCGCTAGTCACGTACCGGTGGATGTCGCCCTCGACGTCACTCGGAAGGTAGGCGTCACGAGGCTTTCCACCCCCGCCGGTCGTGTCTTTCCCCTCAGGTACGCGCAGTCGGAAGTGGTCACCGTCAGGAGTCCGTTTCACGTGACGTGGACATACCTGCGGGATCTCGAACGCGCGGAGTCCCACATACCCGCCGAGTTGGATAATCAGGTCGTCGCGGTGACCGCCAGCCACCCGGCGGAGTTCGCCGAGCTCATCGTCGCGGAGCCACACTTTGTACTGGTCTGATTTCCCGGTCGCTTCGAGGCGCATGGGAAGTTCTCTAACAAGGTCATACATAAGACGGCAGAACCCACCCGCGGATCGGCGTGATTGAGGCGATATGCGGGGGTTGAGTGACGACTTCTATAACAAGTCGATAGAGTTCAACAGTGGACGAGAGGTCTCATCAATTCGAAGGTAGATTGAGGGAGAGATGTATCGGTAAGTGGACTTTTACCGGTTGTAGTATACCACTTTTTTAATGAGCGATCCATCCTCGACTGAAGAGTATGTAATTGATATCGAGTATACCGACGCAGGAATGAGGTTGATAATGGACATGGATGAATGGGCAGAAAAAGTGAGTGAAGATTTTGGAACATTTGAATCTATCAATGACTTCTATCGGAAACCAATCGGTGATTTGATTGATGACTTTGAGCAAGGGATGAAAGAGGTTGATTCCGATGATACCAGCGACGAGCCAGGGATTCTGATAAGAAACATTCCGAAAGAATGGCAGGAGGATCAATCCGAGTTGGCTGAAATACTAGGTCTAATCCATCAGCAACTTGTTCGACTTGGTCTTGGTGATTTAATATATGATGAGCTTGAGGCAGAAGAAGATTTTCTTGAAAACGACCTATACAAACCACTTCTCATCCGTCAAAGTGCTTTTTATGAGGATTTCCTGAAGATGCGTTCGCTCCTGAGGTTACAGGAGGAGAAGGGGGACACACTCTCTACCAGAGAGTTTGAGATCGTGGATAGGATGGGCCACCGCGATCGAATTCGATTCGCACATTTGTTCGGAATCCTTGACGAAGAGGAGCATGGAGTTCTCCAGCAGATGGCCTCTTTCAGGAATGATTTGGCACATAGTGCTTGGCCAGAATTCAGTTCACAGGAAGAAGCTCAAATCAAGAGTATTGCGGAGCAAGTGAACGAAATGCTGAGTGAGGAACTAGCGGATGGAGATCTCAACTCCGGTTTAGATCACGATGAAATTGTTAGTCCCGATTCCGGGATCGGCTTCGAACAGCTGGGCACTAAACTACAGCTTCTTCAACTCAGTATTGCTGATATCGTGCGCGAGCAAGGAGGCACAACCACAGTGGAGTATATCAAGAACGGACTCGTAAACCCGAATGAGAATATTGAGCAGCGTATTTTACGTATGAAGCATATCGGTTACATTCAACTGGAGGATGACACAGTTCAGTTGACAGAGCAAGGCGAGCAACTGTTAGAGGATTATTGGTACTGAGGAAAGTCCTCACCAATCGGGTCATTCGGAACCATCCGGAAGGCCTGACCGTCGGCTTATATCCCCGCGCCGTGACCGACCGAAACGTGATACGCGACGGAACGGTGTTCGACGACGACCACCTCCCCACTTCGATTGTCGGCCGGAACAGCCACATGAACGAAGTGACGGACGCGCTGGCACCGATTCAGGACGGCTTCCGCGCCGAGAACTGTTTTCTCTTCGGCCCCTCCGGCGTCGGGAAGACAACTGTCGCCCGCGCCGCTGTTCGCGAGCTCCGGCAGGAAGTCCTCGACGTCCCGCACGCCTACGTGAACTGCTGGCAGGACTACACACGGAACGCAGTCCTCGAACAGATCGCTCGAGACCTGGTAGGCGCTGCCCTCCCGCGGACAGCCTCGACCGGCCGGCTCGTCGACCTGATCACGGACAACCTCCACGGGCCGGGCGTCGTCATCCTCGACGAGGTCGACCAGCTGCGCGAGACGAAGGTACTCTACGACCTCCACGAGATCCGCGGGCTCTCGTGGATCGGCATCGCGAACCGCGAGGTCGATCTCTTCGCCGACCTCGACGATCGAATCACCTCCCGGATCAGTGTCGGCTATCGGGTCCACTTCGACTCCTACGGCGAGGATACGATCGCGGAAATCCTCGATCGACGCGCTCGCGAGGGACTCGGCCCGGGAGCCGTGAACGAAGACGTCGTCTCGCAGATAGCGCGCCTCTCCGAAGGGGACGCACGCCGGGCGATCGCGGCGCTTCGGGTCGGCGCGCGGATGGCGAGCCGCGAGGGACTGTCGGCGATCCCGTCTCGGCTCGTAGAGGACGCGGTCACCGACGCCAAGTGCGAGGTCCGACAGAAGACGATATCGAAGCTGAACACTCACCAGCACGCGCTGTACGAGGTCCTCGCCGAGGAGGACGGGCTCATCCAGAAGGAGCTGTACGCCCGATACGAGGAGGTACACGACGACCCGGTGACGCTCCGGTATCTCCGAGAGAATCACCTCCCGAAGTTGGAACACTACAACCTCGTCGACATCGAGCGACACCGCGGGACGAAGCGGTACCATCTCGTCGACGTCGACCATCCGGAACAGCATCCCGAACACGTCTAACTCCGACACGTCCCGCGATTTGTGGGTGTTCGGAACCGATCGGAACCCTGCGGGTCAGGCTAAACCACGGCCGACGACCAGCGCCCGGTATGGCTTCGAGACAGCCGGCCCACGGCGGTAGCGCACAGTCGAAAGAGATCCACGTCGACCTCGTCGCGGAGGGGATTCGCGAGTACAGAGGTCCCCATCACGCGCTCGCGGTCGTCAGCGTCGACGCGAACTCCTCGCTTCGGATCGAGATCTCGGCCGCGAGCGAACTCGACTGGCAGCTCGACGCGCGGATCGCCGGCGGGTCGGTCGAGGTCGGCCGGGTCTTCTGCGAGGGCGACAGCGTCCAGGACGTCGACGTGCCGGACTGGGTCGAGCGCGTCGCCGGCGTCGTCGGCGAGCGGCTCGACGGGGGTTCGTAATGGCGGACGCCGTCTTCCCCTATCCCGGCGGGAAGAGTCGCTTCGCGTCGTGGATCCTCGACCACGTTCCGGAGCACACCTGCTTCGTGGAAGTGTTCGGTGGCGGGGCCGGCGTCCTCGCGAACAAGGACCCGGACACGAGCACAGTCGAGGTGTACAACGACCGCGACGGCGACCTCGTCCAGTTCTTCGAGGTCCTCCGCGATCGGTGCGACGAGCTGGTCGAGTGGCTCGACCGGACGCCGTACTCGCGGGAGCTCCACGACGAGTGGGCGCACAAGTTCTTCAACGGCTACCGGCCGAGCGACCCGATCGAGCGCGCCGGCCAGTTCTTCTACCTCCGGTACACGCAGTGGGGCGGAAAGTACGACGGCCCGGCCGGGTTCGGGACCTCGAAGGTCAGCAGTCGGGCGCTGTCGTACGCGAACAAGGTCGACCGGCTCGACGAGTTCGCCGACCGATTCGGAGATGTCGTCGTCGAGAACCTCGACTGGGCCGACGTCTTCGAGAAGTACGACAGCGAGGACACCGTGTTCTACTGCGACCCGCCGTACGTCGGGTACGAGGACTACTACCTTGTGAACACGATCGATCACGCGGCGCTCGTCGACGGGCTCGCGGGATTGGAGGGCGACTGGATCTGCTCGTACGAGGATCTGCCGGAAGGGTTCGAAGAGGTGTACGTGGTCGATCGCGACGAGAAGCGGTTCATCAACAGCGGAAAGCGTGGAGAAGCGAAGGACGCGAAAGAGCGGTTGGTGATGAACTTCGAGCCGGAGGGTGTGTGAAGATAGTGAAACTTACTTGGAAATAGAGGTCTGAATCTCATAAGACCCTAAGCACAATTTGTTCAGATTATACAGTATATAATACCTGTGTCAATAGGAAACTGATGTAGAAGCAGTATTCACTTAACGAAATATGATTAATCAAAATCGGTGTCTTGTGGAACTTTATCACTATCTAATTGTATCAGTGCAGACTTTCGGAGCCCTCTCACACGGTCCAGTTGCCATTTCATATATCGATATTCAGATGACGGAAATTCCGCACCGTTTGTTTCAAATTCTCTAATAGAAGAGACCATGTCGTTTAGAATAATTGCATTACTGTAATAATTGACGACCGCTGTACGTTCTTTTTCATCAAGGAATCCGAGTTCAATTGACTGACCTTCATATAACGAGGTGGAGACTGCCGAGCTATATGGCATGTTCTTCTTTTCACTTTCCACATCCTCATTTTCATCTTCCTCATCAGTTGCTCCCTCTCCATCACGTTCGTAGTCTAGATAAGAGCCGATATGTTGAAGCCGTTCTGCTGATTCTATTTCTGTTCGAATTGCTGATCTAAGAGCTTCTTTTTTATCCGCCTGTTTCTGAGAATATACGGTATAGCTACCAACTACGGCGAGTAAGGCAGGAACAAATAGGGAAAAGAACTGGAGAAGAAGCTCGACTGCTGTTGGTCCTTGAGGCATGTGAAAAGTTCATGAGCCTATGAAGGTAATTGTTGGTAGTGTATCAGAGCATACTCACATATCTAATAGCAAATCCGGTCAAGCCCATTCCAGCTGACTCACCATCTATGCTTCTTCAGTAAATATCTCTAACTCGGCTCTATCGTACCCGTACTTTGCCATCACCTGCTCAATTCTCCGAACGCAATCGTTCGCAGAAAAGCTGGTTTCGAGGTACAGCCCGGTGTCCGGTATTTTTCGAGGTCTGATGAACTCCGATTGCTGGCCTTCCTTGGCAAAGTAGGTCCGCTTACGGCCCCTAATCTCCAAGACCCGTTCGTGGTCCTCGACGTCCCGAAGTATCTCCGTCACTGCCGTGGCGAGGGTATCCGACCAGGTATCAACATCGTAGGTCTCACCGAAGATCTTGAGAACGGAGGGTGTTGTGCCGGTGTAGTCGTCGGCCTTACTTGATCTGCGTGAGGTCGACTCGTCGGCAAGGTCTTGTCGACTGGCGTTCTGGAGGAGCTTGTTCATCGTCTCCGCGAAGTCCTGGTACGCGCCTTGGAGGAACACGAACTTCTCGCTCTGTTTGTCGTACGCGTAGCGCTCGGCGACGTCGTGGACGCCGCGCTCGGCCGTCGAGAGAGTCTTGTCGGGATTCGGGCGCCACATGTCGAGCAGTTCGATATCCCTATTGCCCCGACTGTACTGGCTGAGGGTGTTGTCGATGTTCGTGGACTTGCCGATCTTGATGTCCATGATCTTCAGGCCCGAGTACTCCAGATGAGAAATCCGAATCGCGTAGACCACTTCGTTCACAGACAGGTCTTGCGTGACTGGTCTCTTGAGGTTTTCCCGACACACGTTGGAAGGCCTCAGCGGTATAATCTACGTCGACCGCGGCGAGCAACTGTGTCTCCGGTTGCTTCGGCAGCGACTCTAAGACGGGTGCGCGTTCCTGCTGTCGGACGCGGAGCGCGGGCTCGATGGCGAATTCTGGGAGCCGCAGGAGGAGTTAGCGTTCCGGCGATTCGCCGGGTCGCTGGTAGGGCATATTAAGGGGTATCTGGAGTTTCAGGAGACAACGCAGAGTAGCTTAGATATTGACAGATAGCCCGATCAGGAGCCGATACCGAGTGAGAGGTTGGATACCCGAGCCGCGAGATATCCGAATCCGCCGATGACGCCGAGAACGAGAGACGCGGCCGGCCAGATGAGGCGGTTCGGGCGGAACGGTGCTTTCTGATTGTGAAGTGAAATCGCGTCGAGACCGACCACAACAGGGAGCGCCAGCCACGTTCCGAAGGCGACGAATCCACCAAGCAGAAAGAGCGAGTCACCACCAGCGAACATCAGCCCTGCCCCGAGGATCCATCCGGCGGAGACCACCAGAATCGCAGCTGGATAGATCCCGGAATCGACCTCATCCGCGGGAATCGAGTCGGTATACCCCGAGCTCGGGTCCGGCACGGTACCGTCGTCATCCATCTCCTCCGGGTCCCACTTCCGCAGAGTTTTCGAGACGTGTGAGTCTGAACAACCGACCGCATCGGCGATTTCTGCGTTCGACCAGTCCGGATTTTCGGCGGCCTTGTGGAGGATCGCCTGCTGGGTCGGTGTCAGTTTCTTTCGTTCAGCACTCATGGTGACACCTCGGATTGCCACTCAACATAGGGGACGCGGTCTTGTGATGTGAGAGATCTCGCGCACAACACATGTATTCCATACAGACACTTGCCCGAGAGCTATCTGTATTAAGCTATCCTTTCGACGGATAGAGTGAACGGAAAACGAGGGTGTACCGATCAGCCACGGAGCACTGTTCGACAGGGTGGCGTGGCTGGGGGGCAACTGGATCTGCTCGCACCAGTACCTGCCCGTTGGGTTGTGAACAGGTCCGTATCAGGATTCGGTAAACCACACAATAGTCAACCAGCAACCTCAAGCAACTGCTCAATATCAACAATATGAAGCCACATTTCGGAGGAGTACTCTGATTGGATCGAGTCGTTAATTCGTTCTATGAGTGGCCGGCTTCCTAGATCGGACAGCGAATCAGGGAGTTCTCCACCATCCGTCATTAGGTAATCCCCTAGACCGTCTTCGTCAGCGAAGTCGCCAGTATCAGAGGTGGCAAAGGCATTGCCAAATTCCTTAGCGTGCCAATCAGCAGCGTGACAAAGGATTCTACGGTCATTTCCGTTATCAATATCCATCTGTAACTGCTTCTCGAGAGAGATACGGAACTCAAGATCGCGGACAGTAACGAGTGCATCCTTTCCGTCGAATAAGAGCTCAACACCCCGCTGGTACGTTCTTTTCCGCTGATTGAGACGGCGGAGTGCTTCTGCCTCAGAACAATTCCGCAACAACTTATCTCGGTACTGTCTCAACGAACCTCGATCGTTGGGTGTCAGAAAATCCAGTGAGTGGAACGAGAATTTCGATAGTTGGTTTTCAGCAGCAAATTCTTCACACTCTTTGATCGCTTCAGCGCGGCGTTCAGCAACCTTTCGATACTCTCGTTCACCAGCGGCACTCGTTATTTTATTGATTTCAGGATACTCATCGAAGAGGGTTTTGGCTTCTTGGACTGTATCTTTCGTGTAGTCATACAATACAGACGTGTCAAGAAAGACTTCCTCAGTCTCCACTGGCGGGATTTTTTCTTTATTCATTGTCATCACCTGTAGTCGATTCAGTCGTCAGGTTTCGGATGGCAGCGTCATCAACCTGAGCCATGAACTGTTCAGCTGGGCCAGCACCTAATTCAGCAGTATTGTACTCACTCATCGCGGGAAGGAGGCCTTGTTGATGTAGGTTAGTCCGAAGCGACTCAATTTGACTGGGGCATTCCTCCGCAAACTTGGCAATACGCTTCCGAGAGTCTTTCCGCCAAGACGCTGCCCGCGGCCCGACGACTGTTGCGTGAGAAATATATCTTGCAATCCATTCCCATAGCTTCCCATCAAGGAACTCATCAACCTGTTTGATCACTCGATAATGTCGGGTGCGAATATTGACTGAATCCAACTTGGTCAGTGCGAGAAGGAGATCTTCAACCAGGTCTGTAAACTTCAAAACAGGGTCAATGAGGCTATCCGGAACAATGGAACTTTGTCGGATTGCCAGACGAAGCTTGACAGCTGCTTGTCCGGCATCACGAGCATACGATTTAGGCGTCCAGTCGACATCAAGATCGGTATCGCCCGTTAACAACTTTGCGCGGTTTTCGTCGATGTGCTGTGCTGTCTGGTACGCATCCGTGAGAGTCTGTCGGAGAGCAAGATTCGCGAGGTACAGATCTTGTACTTCAGGGGGCGCATTATCAATGTAATATGGCTCGAGGAACTCAAGATCCGACTTGTTAACCCAGTGTTCTTCGTCAAGCGGTGGCGACAGATCTGTGTCGAGGAAAAACTCGGTGAATTTTGCGGACTGGTGATCAGCGATCGGGTGCTGTGCCGGTGGAACACCGGTTCCCTCTTCAGGGACTAAGAGTTCTCCAGAAGGTTCGAATTCCGTTTTGAGCTTAGCTTCCCAATCTTCAGATGACGAAGAGTTCGCTTCTGTTAGCGTACGCGCTTCTTGCGATTTCTCCCTAGTGGTTAAGTTCGTTTGAAATGTACTCGCCGTCTGTACGCAGCCGTACTTGTACCAACTCCGCGTAATCGGCGAGCGTTGCCCTTCTTCTGTTAAAATCGGACCAATATAGTGGTTGAGAGCAAGGTCAACGTACTTCTGTTTCTGGATTTTGGTTCCGTAAGTCCAGTTTAGATTATGTCCTTCGACCGCATCACGGAGCCCGTCTCGGATCCTTGCGAGGATATCATCCTCACTGAGATTGGTGGTCATTGGATGTCACCTCTGAATGCCGTACCGAGACGACTATCTGATACCATGTTTAGTATAGACCGATATACATCTTGTTGTTTTCTGAGAGAATTCATCGCGTAACCTTCTCAGCAATTCGACCAAATACTCTGCGACCAAGGTCTTCTGGGATAGACGCAGCTTCGTGGGCTAGGACAAGCGGGATGATCCCATCGGTGTACTGAACAGTCCGAAGCCGCTCGAGTAGACTAATGGCCCGTGCGAGCTCTTCATAAGCATCGGGATCTTGTACAATCGTTGCGTCTCCTTGCTTCTCACCTAAGGGCCCCTCCTCGTACCGGCGTGGAATCAAAAACGGGAGGCAATGGCCAGTTCCGTTTCCTTTTGCCGATTTATACAAGAAATTCTTGCCGTAGTACGTTTTGATGGCATATTCGGCAGTTCGGTCGCCAGCGATGACGTGCTCATAGATATCTTCATTTGAGAGAGGCAGTACGGTCGGGCCATCTAGATAGTCGCGAACCTCCTGTGCGTAAGCCGCGAAGTCGCCCGTTTTGTGGATCCCCATGTAGACGAGTGGCTGGCGACCGTTATCTCGGAGATATCGTTGAAACTGAGACAGCTTATTATGAATTGGTTCGTGGATCCAAGCCGCGGTATCGAACTGTGCGAGCGGGCCATCCTTGATGAAGGCGGTCGTCTCAAGTTCCGCAGGGTTGTCGTACCAGACGTTATCAGCTGCCCCGAGAAGAACCATATGCTCAATCAATCCCATCAGTACATTCAGTGCGGCTTCATTTGATTGCGATCCAGTCACACGTTCGTGGACGCGTAGTGGATCAGTCGGATATATTGTGGTCCCACAGACTGGGCAATAGTCTGGACTGGTTGAGTTAACGAACTGGGGTCCATGGTTACAGTCTTGGGCAGGACACTGCTCGATTCGAATCCGATTGTTGTGAAACCGACCAGCACGCTCGAGAAGATTGAAGTAGATATCGAACAGTGTTTGATCGAAAACCGACTTCTCCTGGAAGTTATGAAACGTCATCTTTCGCCAACTCTCGTGGACTGTTGGTGCTTCATAGCGTGTGTTGGTACTTGGAAGCGCCATTCGAACGTGATGTTCTGTCCCGAGGCCATCTACCTTCGAGGGGGTAACATACGCCTTGCGCGCCTCCTCGTTGAGCGTCCCAATGTCGAGGTTGATCAGGGCGATATCAATCACCCCGATCCGCTTGTTGAATCGGGGATCGCCAACAGGGATTTCAACACGAGAACCATCAAGCCCGTAGACACTCTCGAAGGACGGACCGAGATCATCAGATCCTGAGAGTTCACGAGCAGGCACTGAATCGAAGTCGTTCGCTTCTTCAGGAGATGGAGGATCGTACTCGAAGTTGCCGAGGTCCTCAATGAGCGTCTCGTCCTTGATACTCTCGACGTGCCCGATACTGTTGGGTACCTGTGACGGATACGGCACAATCAATCCTCCTGAGTGGGGGGATCAACTATATACTCGTCGTCTTTCCAGACACCGAATTCGGTGTTGTTCGATACCCAATCAGCATTGAAGAGGGAAACTGAAATTGGAATGATGTACTCCCCACGGTATGTCTTTGCTCGAGCGTAACCCACATCCTCAACATTTCGAATGGATTCAGCGAAGTCCTCAAAGTTGTAGTAGCGGCCGAGTTCTCTCGTTTCTTTCTTACTATTGATGTGGGTGACGATCCAGTTTGCTGTGTTCGCCCGGACTCTAGAATCGACACTGCTGACTTCCTGGGTCGCATACGTCATTCCGATATCGAATTTGGCACCTTCCTTTGCGAGCGTGACAAAGGGGTTCATGTCGTCATCATCTCTGTATTCCTCGAAGTGCTGGTGGGCCTCCTCCAAGTAGACCTGAATCTTAGGGAGCTCCTCATCGCGATCGATATCACGGAACCGGTTCATAGATTCCTTGAGTACTCTGGAGACGATTCGCTCTGTCTCTGAGGTAACGACTTGGTCAAGCCCATTTGAGATGTCAACTATCACCATCTCACCATTTTCAAGCTCTTCATAGATCTCCGTGGGAACGTTCACGTCCCGAGCTGAACTGTGGTAATCAGCGAGTCCATTGAGCTTGTTGTACCCTGTTCGGCTTCCAGAGGTTTGGAGCATTTTCAGGATTTTCTGTAGTTCCTCACCGATCCAGTCTCCATCATCAGCTACACTATTGATTTCCTCCTTATTTCTCGCGACAGTTTCCCAAAAGTCGACGAGAGTGTTATTTCTGCCATCCTTCTTCAGCTCAATACTCCCAAATTTTGTGGGGATGTCATAATCCAGCTTCTGATTGACCGCTGTCTGTACGTTACTGTCGATTGATATATATTCTCTGAAGGATTCCGGAAGGTCGCCGATAGCTTTGGATATCACCGCAAAGAAGGCGGTTTGCCGTCTTTTTGCACGTTTCTTACGTCCTCCTTCCATATCGTCAATCTCCTCATCAGTGGGAATATCGGCCATCGCAAAATTGTCTGCATATTGCGCAGAATCATCAACCAACTCTTGATTTACATAATCCCGGACAATATTCAGGTTACTGGTGGTCAGAAGATTCGTACGGAGAGGCCGGAATTTCTCGTCAGCATCTGCAGCAAACTTATACACGCTTGAAATAGATCCAGTTTCATCATGTAATTCTCCTAATGCGGCCTCATCTTGATCGTTAACATATGCGTACTCGCCACTCGGATCAAAGATTAACTGGCCGATATCTGAATCGGTCTCTTCGATCGCCCCAGCAATAATCTTCATCGTGTTCGATTTCCCTTTCCGAGTCATCCCGAACACGGCCGTCTTAGCACCGATGAACTCATCAACATCAAAATACATCCCGACGTCGCCTTGATCACCCCAGATGTCCGTCGTCGTGTACCGCACATTGCCCAACTTCACGGGATTGTTATTGACAGTGGTGGGATAGCTTGCTATCCACTGGAGCGCGTCTCCATCAGGCTTGTACACGACGTAATGGCCAGCCGAGAAGAATGTCTGTACGTCACTAGTGAAGGTGAGCGCCTCTTCTCCATCGTCGTTCTCCTGCTGGTGAAAGGTCCCGAGAATCTTCGTTTGTACGCCGGAGTACTGCATCTCACGACGGGTGAGCACGTCAACGAAATCCTCCGGCGAAGGCGTTCCGCTCTCGTCACCAGTGATCGCCTCTCGCATCGCATCGAACCGGTTCGTTCGAAGACGTCCTTGCTCGGGGATGTCCGCAGGCTCTGTCACTCGCAGGAGGAGTGCGTGTGTGGACTCCGTCTCTGAAGGCTCCGGTTTACTGAACTCGGTCGGCTCTTCCGGCAGACGGTTCGTATTGTGAACGTCCTCTTCTGAGACGATCTCCTCGCCCTCTAGTAACGGGCGAGCAATTAGTAACGTATGCTTCGGAAGGCCACCGGCATCCTGAGTCCATTTATCGTTCGTCAATATATCGCATGTTTCGTACCCAGTTGAGAACACACCCCCGACGTGGTCGGCATCTTCTAGCAATTTATCGATAGACATCTCTGTCTGGGGGGGAAGGTCAACTCCGTCACCAGAGTTCATTAGTTTCGAGAAAACAGTCTGCCTACTAAATACTTCTTACTGAGTAATAGAAAAGGGTCCAGTAGGAATTATCCTTGGCCGAATCTTTCAGGTCCAAGGTAGTTCAACTTCTCCGGGAGATGGCAAGGGTTCCTCGTGGGGGGACAAGATGAGACAGCGATCCAGCTTACTCATAGCCTTCTCTTCCTTCGCGTCACTGCTGTATTCGTACTTGAGTTGGTTTGCCATCGCGTAGTTACGGGTGTCAAGATCGTACTCATCATTCAGAATCTGTCGAGGAATCAGATCCGTACAGTCCCTAGCCACTTTGGCGAACATTTTGGCGGTGTTAATGTACTCTACGTGGTTGGCCATCCGCTTCCGAACGTCGCCAACGACGATGACGGCGTATCCATTATCGGAAATCACCCGTTCAATCTCTCTAAGAGTGTCCTCAACGAAATCTTTGTACCTCGACTCACTCTCTGTGATAGTCAGCTCATCTCGTTCGGATTCGCGATCAGCATCCAACCACCACAGTCGAAGCCAATTGTTCCACGAATAATCAAGCACACGCATGTATGGAGGCGATGTCAGCAATAGATCAACACTATCGTCAGGGAACGGCACATTGCCCGAGTCAGCTTGCTCAATTCGTGCTAACGCATCATCAGGAAATGAATCAAGCTCTTCGCTGACAAGTTCTTGTTTCGACGTCGCGGACTCCCAAATGTGTTTTTCAGGAGTTTCGAGATTGTGTTCTTTTTTGTAATCTTTGACGTAATCAACAGAGCCAGAGAATGTGTCGCGAGTCGAAAGCGAGAGGAACATTTCTGAGGGCCCGTGTAACACACCGGCTATAATAGCTTTCAGGTATGTCGCCTCACGGGAATTGTCTCCTCGAAGAACCTCTCGGACAGCAAGAAGCTGCTTGAGTGTGTAGTCTGAGAAGAACGTTTTCGGGTCCTCATCATCAAGGAGTTGTATTGGGCCATCAATCTCTGAAGCCGCCTTTAGCACGTCGAGAAGGTACTTTTCAAATTCAGCAGTCTCCATTGGATGGCACTTAGCTTGTGAGAGAACCGTCGCGTACTCGAAGGCGTCACTTCCCCAGCCAACACGACCTTGGAGGACAGCCTCGAGTGGAGTTGTTCCGCCGCCAGCGAAAGGATCATAAACGGTGTCCCGCGGCTCCGAGAACCGTTCAATGAAGTAATGTGCTAACGACGGAGGGAAACCACCGATGTACGGCGCTATCGTGTGGAGGGGATTTCCCCATCCTCGGGGCGCGCTCCGCCATGAGGTCGGTAGATCTGAGACATTTCGAGATGGAACGTAGATACCGGCTTCCCACGTGTAGGGCCACTCGTCGTCGTGGCGATCGACAGCGCCAACATTTTTCAATTGTGTCAAGCGACGCCACGCTGTCGTTTTTGAACAGTCAACTTCCTCAGCCACTTCTTGAGTAGTGAGAAAGTCATCACCACTTCTGAGAGCATCCATGAATGCCTCGTTGTCGTACTGTAGGTTCCCATGATTGTCTGGCGTCGTTCGTTGTAGACTCATGATCGGCCGAAGGCGTCCATATTGTTGCTGATACTTCTCTGGACCAAAGAAAAAAACGTTCCTCTTGCTGGGCAGAAACACTCTTTCTGGTCCGACATAATTGAGTATCCGGCCGAAATTCTCGCGGAGAACCCCAACTTATCGACGATCCCTCGGTCAGAGAGTTCGGATAGCTGATTCGTGACCTGCTGTCGAGAACGAGCAATGTGTTCTCCGATCACCGCAGGCGTATTTCGCATCATACGTCGGCGTCTTCCAAGTCGTCGGCATCAATCTCCCCAGCGAGGTAGGCTCGACCGAGATTAGTCGTCTCATAGTAGCCATCGCTGTCTTTCTGTAAAAGTCCCTTCTCAGCTAGCTTTGGCAATCGCCCGCGGACAGTCGAATACCCGACATCGTGACCGTGTCGGTTCAGGTTTCGGTATAGCGGCTTTGGAGCGAGCTCTAGATCGTGGTCATTGAGGAATTCCAAGATGACCAGATCAGTCATCGTCATCCACTCCGGAGTCGGCCGCATTTGCCCGACATCGGGCAAGGCCGTTGTTAGTTTTGTAGGGTGTGATCCTTTTGTATCTTATATGGGCCATAAGTTAGCTCATATAGGCTAATCTTTAATACCCCCGAACCCACACCCTATGCTCACGGACCCACTCGGCCGTCGTCGACGACGCGCCGTGCCTGAAAAGGACGCGGGCCGCGCTGCTGGAACAGCCGGCCCGTGTGGGGTTCCGTGCCTCAGCACGAAACCCATGTACGCCGACACCACGCGGGGGCTTGAAACTCCCGTCCGAGACGCGGCACCGACTCTGACTGACGAGTACCCGGAAGCGCTCGCGACGCTGGTTCGCGCCGACCGCGCGAGCCACGACGTCGCGCAGACGACGCTCCACGAGTTCCGCGGCGAAGTCGATCTGTACCCCGACCGATGAGCCACGGGCTGACCGCCCCATCCCGAACACCATCCGGAACGAGCGAAACCCGGACACGGGAGCGGGGACGCGACCCACCGGAACCGTTCGGAACCGGCCGGGGCAGGCTAAACCGGGCGTCGGAGCGAGTCCGACGTATGCCGACGCACGACGCCGCGACGAGTACCGCGCGACGACCGACCGACGCGACTGACGACACCATCATGAGCGACGCATCCACGCGGCCGACGGACGAGGCGCACGACGACGTGACCACCTGGTACGACCTCCTCGGGTTCCAGCGCGACCTCCTCCTAGTCGCCGCCGAGGTCGAGGGCGACGAGCTCCCGAAGGGCCTCGCGCTGAAACGCCGGCTCGAAGCTCGGTACTCCGACCCGATCAACCACGGTCGCCTGTACACCAACCTGAGCGACCTCGAAGACGAGGGCTTGATCGAGTCGGAGGAGATCGACGGGCGCACCAACGCCTACCGAGTCACCGACCGCGCCCGCGAGCTGCTCGCCGAGCGCCGGGACGCGATCGACGACGCCCTCGCGGGAGGTGAGGACGCGTGAATCTCGACTGGCCGACCGGCTGGGATCGGACACCGCCCACTGACCGGACGAAGAACCGGAGCTTCGAGGCGACGCTCGGCGCGACGACGAAGGCCCTCGCGACCGAGCTCGACCGGATGGACGTCGACGGCTGGCGGGCGTCCATCGCGAACGCACACACGAAGTCGAACGGCCTCCCGCTCGCGAACGCGAACCCGGACGACCCGGGCTTCGTCCTCCGCTGGCGCGAAGACGACCAGGAGTACGCCGTAGCCTGCGACTCCTCCCCCCGACTCCGCGACAACGTCCGAACGGTATACAAGTGGATCCACGAGACCCGGATGCGGGGGAACCGCCCCGTCCGAACCGGGGACTCGGAGTTCGCCGCGGCCCGTCTCCCTCCGGGAGACGACGACGAGGACGCGGTCGTCGCCGGATCTGCCACGAGCAAGCCAGCCCACGAGGTCCTCGGGGTGGACGCGTACGCCTCCGAGGCCGAGGTGATCGGGGCCTACCACGAGCGCGTCAAGGAGGCGCACCCGGACCACGGCGGGTCGGAGGCGGAGCTGCTGCGCGTCCGCGACGCGAAAGAGGAGATGCTCGGAGGTGACCGATGAGTCCGACCGTCGAGGTCGAAGTCCGCCGGAACCGCCACGGCTCCGTGCTCGCGTACGCCGACCGCGACCGCGCGGCGCGCCTTCTCGACGACCACCGGGGCGTGATCCAGTCGCTCTACGACCTCGTCGATCGCCGGCACGGGGCGGACGGCGATGTCGTCGCCCGGCTCTCAGTCCGCGAGGACGCCCGCGTCGTCGAGGACCTCGACCTCCGGGATCGGTTCCGACGCGACCTCGACGCCGACCGCGCGATCTCACTCGTCGAGGACCTCCGGTACCACGCCGGCGAACACGAGCTCGTCACCGACGGCGGCGCTGATCGAGACGGTGGCGGTGAAGACGAGAACGGGGCAGATTGTCACGCCGACGAGGGGGAGGAGGGCATGGAGTTGCCTCTGACATGGTGTACTACGTACACCATATTGGATCAAGTGCCAGATCCGGAAAAATACTCCGGGAAATTCGGCCGGATCCTCGGCTATAATCATCGCAGTAGCACCGAAACTGACCTCGCTCGCGTCGCCGAGCCCCTCAAACTCCGGAACGCGCTCCTCGTCCAGTTGGTTCGGGACCGGCGGCGGGACGCGGCGCGAAACAATCTGAACCCGGACCGCAATGCCCTGTCGGACCGCGCGACGGCGACCGACGTCGTCGACGTCTACGGCGACCTCTACGGGGGCGACGTCACCGGATGGCCGTTCGATGCGGTGAGCGAGCGGACGGACGACATGGGGGACCAACTGTGAGCGAGGACCTCGACCCCATCACGCCGAGCGCGGCGCTCGACTACTACCTCGACGACCGTCGCGGCGAGCTCGCCGGCGCGACCCTCCGCGACCACGAGTACCGGATCGGGACGTTCGTCGACTGGCTGGAGGACCGGAAGAACGTCCGGAACATGAACGAGGTCGACGTCCGGATGGTCCACGAGTGGCGCGTCTGGAAGCGCGAGGACAACGGCGACCACGACCCCTGTAACATGATGACGATGCAGGGGCAGGTCTCGACCGTCAAGCAGTTCCTCTACCGGGTGGCCGACATCCGCGGCGTCCCGCAGACCCTCCCGGACCGCATCCGGGTGCCGTCGCCCTCGAAGGACCAGCAGTCGAACGACACGATCCTCTCTTCGGAGCGCACGAGGGCAATCCTCGACTACCTCTCGAAGTACGAGTACGCGAGCCGCCACCACGTCACGCTGCTGCTGATGTGGCGCGTCCCGGCGCGTCGCGGCGGGGTCCGTGCCCTCGACCTCGGCGACTGGGACTCAGAGGACCGCGCGCTTGAGTTCCGGCACCGCCCGCCGTTCACGCCGCTGAAGAACGGCGAAACGAGCGAGCGCGACGTCATCCTGAAGCCGCCGGTCGCGGAGGTCGTCGACGACTACGTGAACGGCCCACGGCTGGACAAGGTCGACCGGGTCGGCCGGAACCCGCTCGTGACGACGAATCAGGGCCGGCCGGGCGTCTCGACACTCCAGTCGTGGATCTACCGGGTGACGCGTCCCTGTGTGATCGACGAGGGATGCCCGCACGGCCGCGAGATAGACGATTGCGAGGCGACCGAGGGGAAGCTAGCCAGCAAGTGTCCGTCGTCGCGTGCGCCCCACCACGTCCGCACAGGGAGTGTCACGGCGCACCGGAACGCGGGCACGCCTCGCCCGGTGATCAGCGATCGCGGTGACGCCTCGGAGGACGTACTGGAGAAGCACTACGACAAGGCCGGTAACCGGGAGCGAGCCCGCCGCCGGCAGGAGCACATTCCGGAGGACATCTGATGTACGACAATACTCAAGTGACGGCAGAATCGGTAGACGGAACGGCCAAGCCCGTGTTGGCCCACCTACAACGCGCACGGTCTTTGGCCGTGTGGGATTGGTGGGCTGGGACTCCCCAGCCACCCAATTTCGGTCTTCTACTACCGGAGAGTTGATACTGCGTCGCCGTTCAGATTGCCTCGGTGTAAGACACGCGAACCGGTCCATGCCACGTCGTTTCGGCATAATTGAACAAATACTACCAAAGCAATTTACACCCAGTTCGCCGTCACCCGCGGTATGGATCCCTTCGACAACGGGGGTAGCTGTACGAACGGGCACTACTTCGCGTCGCCGAAGCAGGCCGGCGACGGGACCTATTATTGCCCCAAGTGCAACGTCAAGAGCGTCTCGCCGGGCACGGACGGGATTCAGGACGGCGGGCGCTGCCGGAAGGGCCACCACTTCGTCGAGCCGACACAGTTGGGCGGCGGCGCGTTCGCCTGCCCGGCCTGCGAGTCGACCGACATCGAACCGGCGGCGGACGCGTTCGACGACGGCGGCGGCTGCGAGAACGGCCACGAGTTCCGCGTCGCCGACCGAACCGACGCGGGCGTGTACCGCTGTCGGGAGTGCGGCACGCTCGACGTCGAGCCGAACTAACCGCCGAGGGGCGGGCGGCGACCCCGGCCCCCACTACGTTTAACCGGTCCGGGCGAGTCCGTTCGATCGTACATGAAGAAACTGATCAACGATCCGGACGACGTGGTCGACGAGATGCTCGACGGGATGACCGCGGCGCATCCCGACCGACTGCGCCGACTCCCGGACACCCAAGTACTGGTCCGCGACGACGGCCCGGTGGAGGGGAAGGTGGGGATCGTCACCGGCGGGGGGAGCGGTCACGAGCCGACCCACGCGGGGTACATCGGCGACGGGATGCTCGACGGGGCGGCCGCGGGCGACGTGTTCTCCTCGCCGACCGCCGACGAGTTCGAGGAACTGATCGGGGCCTGCGACGCGGGCGACGGCGTCCTCGCGGTGATCAAAAACTACGAGGGCGACGTGATGAACTTCGAGACCGCCATCGAACTCGCGGAGATGGAGGGCGTCGAGGTCGCAAGCGTCGTGGTGGACGACGACGTGGCCGTCGAGGACTCGCTGTACACCTCCGGCCGCCGGGGCGTCTGCGGGACGATCCTCGTCCACAAGGCCGCGGGCGCGAAGGCCGCGCAGGGGGCCGACCTCGACGAGGTCACACGCGTCGCCGAGAAGGTGGTCGACAACGTCGGCACGATGGGCACCGCGCTCACCTCCTGTGTCACCCCGGAGAAGGGCGAGCCGACCTTCGATCTGGGCGACGACGAGATCGAACTCGGCATCGGTATCCACGGCGAGCCGGGCACGGAGCGCACCGAGACGATGCCCGCCGACGCGATCACCGAGGAGTTGACCGACGCGGTCCTCGACGACCTCGACCTCGACGAGGGCCAAGAGGTGCTCACGATCGTCAACGGGATGGGCGGGACGCCGCAGATGGAGCTGTTCGTGGTCAACCGGCGGCTTCAGGAGCTGCTCGACGAGCGCGGTCTGGAGACCTACGACGCGTGGGTCGGCGACTACATGACCTCGCTGGACATGGCGGGCGCGTCGATCACGGTGTGCGCGGTCGACGACGAACTGAAGGAGCTGTTCGACGCGCCGGCGGACACACCGGCGCTGACGACGAGATGACCGACGACGGGGCAGCGGTCGTCGAGGCGGTCGAGGCGGTCGCGGAGCGCATCGAAGCGGAGCGCGACCACCTGACGCAGTTGGACTCCGCCATCGGCGACGCGGACCACGGCGGGAACATGGCGCGCGGCTGGGCCGAGGCGGCCGACGCCGCGCGCGACCTCGACGATCCGGACGCGGAGACCGTCGCGAGGACGGTCGGCAAGACGCTGATGGCCGAGGTCGGCGGGGCCTCGGGGCCGCTGTTCGGCGGGTCGCTCGTGTTCGCGGCGGGCGAGCTCGGCGGCGGGATCACCCCCGAGACCACGGTGGCGTTCGCGGAGACGTACCTCGAGAAGGTCGAGGACAGGGGCGACGCGCGCGTCGGCGACCAGACGATGGTGGACGCGCTGACGCCCGCGGTCCACACGTTCAAGAAGTCGATCGAGGTCGACGACCTCGATCCGATCGAGGCGCTCGCGAAGGCGGTCGACGCCGCCGAGCGCGGGGTCGCGTTCACCGTCCCGATCCGGGCGCGGAAGGGGCGGGCCTCCTACCTCGGCTGGCGGTCGGTCGGCCATCAGGACCCGGGGGCGACGAGTACGCTGATCATCCTCGAAGAGCTGCTCGCGGTCGCCGCTGAGCGGCTCGACGTCGACGTGCCGGAGACCGACGCCGGCTCGCCGACGATCCCGGACGACGACCCCGACGACGTCGACCCGGAGGACGACTGATGGTCGGGATCGTCGTCGTCTCCCACAGCGAGCGGGCCGCCGAGGGGATCGCGGAGATCGCCGCCGAGATGGCCGGCGACACCCGCATCGAACCGGTCGGCGGCGACGGGAAGGGCGGGATCGGCACTGTCCCAGACGCGATCGAAGCGGCGATCGACGCCGCAGCCGGGATAGACGCGGAAGACGGGAGCGACGCCGGCGACGAGAACGGGGGAGATCCCGACGGCTCTGACCCGGTCGTCGTCCTCGTCGACCTCGGCAGCGCGGTGATGAACGCGGACATCGCCGTCGAACTGAGCGACGCGGAGGCCGTGATCGCGGACGCGCCCGTCCTCGAAGGCGCGGTCAACGCGGCGGTCGCGGCCACCGACCCCTCGGCCACGGTCGAGTCCGTCCGCGAGCAGGCGGAGGCGGCCCGCGACATCGAGAAGCTGTAGGCCGGAATCGACGTTTTTCGTCTCAGTCTACACCGCCCGGTCGTCGAGTCCCAGCACGTCCAGCACCTCGCGGCGCGTCTCGCAGGCGAGCGCGTCGGACGCGAGCGACGCCGCGGCGTCGGCGTCGGTCTCGCGGACCCGCCGTTTCACGTCCGGGACCGTCACCGCGCTCATGCTGAGTTCGTCGAAGCCGAGCCCGACGAGCAGCTCCGTCAGCGCCGGGTCCCCGGCCATCTCGCCGCATATCCCCACCCACGGGTCGGTCTCTTCAACGGCCGCAGCCGAGGTCGCGGCCGCGAGCGCGCGCAACACCGCCGGGTGGAGCGGGTCGTGGTACTCCGCGACGGCGTCGTTCCCGCGGTCGGCCGCCATCACGTACTGCGCGAGGTCGTTGGTCCCGACGCTCAGGAAGTCGAGCCGCTCGGCCAGGGCGTCCGCGACGAACGCCGCGGCCGGCGTCTCGATCATCGCTCCCAACTCGGGGACCGCGTGGTCGACGCCCTCCTCGGCGAGGTCGGCCGCGATCGACTCGACCGTCGCGATCGCGCGCTCGACCTCCTCGACGCGCGTGACGAGGGGGAACATCACCGCCAGCCCGTCGCCGTGTTCGGTCGCGGCCGCGCGGAGCAGCGCCCGGAGCTGCGTCTCGAAGAGGTCCGCGTGCTCGCCGAGCGACAGCCGGATCCCGCGCCGCCCGAGGAACGGGTTCTCCTCGTCGGGGAGATCGAGGTACGGGACCGGCTTGTCGCCGCCCACGTCGAGGGTCCGCACGACGACGCGGTCGTCGGGGAACGCCGACAGCGCCGCCGTAATCGCCTCGTACTGCTCGTCCTCGGTCGGCGGGGCCTCGCGGTCGATGAAGAGGAACTCGGTCCGGAACAGTCCGATCCCGTCCGCGCCGCGCTCGGCGGCCGGGGCCAGTTCGGTCTCTCCGCCGACGTTGGCCGCGACCTCGACCGGCCGGCCGTCGGTCGTCTCGACGCGGTCGGCGATCACGTCCGGTCCCGACGCCCGCGCCGCGGCGCGGCGTTCCTCGTCGGGGTCGACGACGACCCGCCCGGCGTCGCCGTCGACGAGGACCGTCTCCCCGTCCGCGACCGACTCCAGTTCCGTGCCGACGCCGACGACGGCGGGGATCGCGAGCGACCGCGCGATGATCGCGGCGTGGGAGGTACGTCCCCCTTCGACCGTCGCGATCCCGGCGACTGCGTCGGGATCGAGCGCGGCGGTGTCGCTCGGTGTGAGCCGCTCCGCGAGCAGGATCGTTCCCGCCGGGAGCGCGGCGAGGTCGGCGACGGACCCTCCGTCCCCTTCGACGTCGAGAAGCGCGCGGAGCAGGCGGTCCCGCACGTCGCGGAGGTCGTCCGCGCGCTCGGCCATCCGGCCCTCCATGCCCTCGAACTGCTCGACCGCCTCGTCGAACCGGTCCGCGACGGCGTGGACCGCGGGCGTCCCGTCGCCGATCGCGGCCTCGACGTCCTCGATCATCGTCGGGTCGTCGAGGAAGCTCTCGTGGGCCTCGAACACCGCGGCCTCCTCCTCGCCGACGCGCTCGGCCGTCCGGTCGCGGGCGTCGCGCAGGGCCGACCGGACCGCGTCCCGGGCCGCGTCGTACCGATCCAGTTCCGCGTCGACGTCGACGGAGTCCGGATCGGGGCGCTCCGGGAGCGTCAGGTCGGCGTCCGGTCGGTACCAGCGCGCCGTACCGACGCCGGACCGCGGCGTGCTTCCGACGCCGTCGAGCCTCCTCACGGGGCGTCCTCCGCGTCGCCGTCGGTCGCAGTGCCCTCCCCGGCGTCCTCCTCCACCGGACTCGTGAGCAGGTCGCAGACCGCGTCCAGCGCCGCCCCGGCGTCCGGGCCCTCGGCGACCACGCGGACCGACTCGCCGTGTTCGACGTTCAGCCCGCTCACCGAGAGCATGCTGTCGGCGCGGACGAGTCCGCCGTCGCCGTCGGCGGCGCGTCCGATCGACACGTCGGCGTCGAATCGGTTCGCCGTCTGTACCAGCTTCGAGGCGGGTCGCGCGTGGAGTCCGGCCTCGGGTTCGACCGTCACGGTTCGTTCCATGGCGTGGCGTTGGATCCCGACCGGTAATAGCTGATCGGAGTCGCGGATCGCTCGCGTGGTCGGTACAGCGGAGAGATACGTGATCCGCCGTGCGGTGGCGCGTGCCTCCGAACGGTCGCCCGTGGCGACCGCGAGGAGCACCGCGCGAGGTCGACGGCGGCGAAGCCGCGAGCCGCGAGCGAGCAGGACCGTCTTCCGGTGGTGCGGGGCTGTGCGGGGCGGGATTCGAAGGGGCAGTCGGGAGGGCGAACCCCGGCGACGTAAGCACCGCAGTGAGTGAACGAAGTGAACGAACGAGGAGCGCAACGAGCCGCGGGAGCCCTCCCGGCTGGGGCTTCGGTGGACGTGTCCGAAGCAGCAACTGCGTCGTATCGAGTGGCTGGCGCTTCGACGGTCTCGGCCACAGCGCCGGCTTCGTCGTAGCGAGCGACGCGGGATCGTTGACATCCTCCAATTCAGCCGCCGAAATCGACGCCAACAGCAGCACTAAGGTGACTCCGGCGGAACGGCCGTATCGAATGGAGCTCTCGGAGTCCTCGGCGCGTCCCCGTGCGGCGGGATGACCGACTCGCCGAATCCGGCAATCCGAGCGGCCTTCGAGGCGTTTGTCACCGACCTTCACGACGAGGTCGGCCCGCAGGCGTTCGAAGCGATCCTCACCGGCGAACGATCCCTCGACGATTTTGATCTCGGATGCGAACCGGAGACGTTCACCGAGGAGACGCTCGTGCGCCCGATGCTCGAAGCGGCCGACCTCCGGTTCAGCGATCCGTCGAAGGACTGGGCGGGACCGAGCGTGACGGCTCCGGACTTCCGGATCACGAACACCGACGCGCCGGTTGTCGGTGAAACGAGACCGGTAGGCGAGATAGCCGAGGCGAGCGAGGACATCGAGGGGTCGATCGGCCCGTTCAGAGACGAAGACTACGGCGTCGCCACGGACGGGGTCATCTGGCGGCTACACAGGGCCGAAGCGCGGGGGGACACCACCCGGTTTCCGGTCGTCGCCGCGATAGACACCCGGCAAGCGCTACTGGCCGCGGCCGTCGGCTCGGGGTTCCTCGACGAGGTGGTTCTTCCCGCGGACGTCGACGCGAGCGGGGCGGAGGCCGACGGCGACGCCGTCCGCGACGCGCTGGAGGAGGTTAGGCTGGCGGCGTCCGGCTCCGGAGACGCGGCGGCCGCGCGCGACCGCCTCCCGAGCCCTCGACGCGAGCCGGACTGGACGGCCGCCGGATTCGGCGCGCAGTTCGGGCGCGCGAACCTCGACCGGCGTCTGCGGCAGGCTCGCCGAGAGCGACGGGAGCGGCGGCGACGAAACGTCGAGGAGTTCTACGACCGGTACGTCGAGGTGCTGTTCGGCGAGGGGACGGAACACTCGTTCGAGACGAACCTCCTCGCGTCGGTCTCGCCGCCGGACGAGTCGACCCCGGAGTCCGAACGGCGGCGGTTCGCGCTCGCGCTCGTCAATCGACTGCTCTTCCTCAGAGTCCTCGAAGAGCGGGAAGTCGACGGGATCGAACGCGGCTTTCTGGCCGCCCGAGTCGAGCGGTACGAGGCGTCGGACCCGCCGGGGAGCCTGTATGAGTCCGAGATCCGACCGCTGTTCGCCGACCTGTTGAACACGCCGAAACGGGAGCGACCACCGGACCTCCGAGATCCGGACTCGCGGCGCGATCGGGTCCCGTGTCTCAACGACGGGCTGTTCCGGTCCGCCGTTCCGAACGAGGCGGCGTACGACGTCGAAGACGGAATCTTGAAGCGGATCATCTCGGAGCTTATCGAGGGTATCGCAGAAGGAGGGAGCCCACAGACGACGAACGAGACCCTCGATCCGTCGGTCATCGGCACCGTCTTCGAGAAGGTGATCAACCACCTCGGCGCGAAGCCCGACGTGGGGCTACAGAAGAAGGAACTCGGAGCCATATACACGCCGCCGGACGTCACGGAACGGATAACGGAGCGCACCGTCGAACCGGCGATCGAGGCGGCCGTCGTCGACGCCCTCCTCGATCGGTTCGACGACGCGGACGAGCGGGCGGTCGTTCGGAGCCGCTTGGACCGTCTGAACCTGGGAGGGATACTCGACCACTTCGCGGCGCGGGAGCGACTCGTCCTTCGGCGGGACGAGGGGTCCGTAGAGGTCGCGGTCCCGTTCGACGAACCGAACGTGATCGCGGCGGCACTGAAGCGCGTCACGGACCTCCGGGTTGTCGACCCCGCCTGCGGCTCCGGCCACTTCCTCACGGCGGCCGTGGACCGGTTACACCGCGCACAGATCAAGCTGCTCACCGGCCTCAACGACGGTGACGAGCCGTCCGCAGGGCGACGGTACGAGGCGAAACGGGAACTCGCGCTGACCGGCGTCTTCGGCGTCGACGTTCACGAGGCCGCAACCGAGATCGCCCGCCTCCGCGTGTGGCTCAAAGTAATCGAGGACAACGGGTGGGAAGAGTCGTACGCGCAGCTCCCGAACGTCGACGCGAACGTCGTCCGCGGGAACGCGCTGGTCGGGTTCCCCGTCACCGGCGACACGAGCCGAACCGAGGTCTGGAACGACGACATCGCAGAACTCGAGGAACGGCGACTGGCGTACAAGTTCGACGCCGACGTCGACGCCGACACTCGCGACGAGATCAGCGACCTGTTAGCCGAGGAGATCCGGCCGGAACTCGACGAGAAGTACGTCTCGCTGCTGTCCGAGACGACGCTGGACGAAGACGTCGAGAGCCGCGAGGAGCTCCGTCGGCTCGTCGAGTCGATACCGGACTCCGAGAACGTGTCTCCGAGCGTTCAACACGTTAAGGCGAGACCGGCCGGGGGTGGTGAGTTCTCGGACAGGCAGCAGTCGACCCTCGAAGCCGCCGGCTTCGACGTATTCCACACCGGGACCACGGCGAACTTGGACGTGGGCGAGCGCGAGCGAGTACTCAAAACGCAGTCCGACGAGGCGTCGGAACGACTCGTTCGAGACCTCGAAGCCGTCCTCGAAGAGAGGATAGTCTTCACGCGGGTCGAGCGACAGCCGCTTCCGCTGGATTTACCCGAGATCAAAGGCCGACCGTTCCACTGGATCGCCGAGTTTCCGGAGGCAGTCGCGGAGACCGACTCGGGGTACGCGCTCGATTTCGATGTCGTCCTCGGGAACCCCCCATACGGGGACCTGCTGACCGACGGCGAGAAGCGCCTCCTGACGTCGATGGAGACGGGCGTCGGCTACGAGGAACTTCGGAGGGGCGAGATATCGGGGAACTTCATCGAACGCCAACTCCACCTCCTGTCCCCGGACGGCTTCTTCGGGAACGTCGTGACCGTCGGCGTGCTGTCGAGCAGCGAGCGAGGGGCCGAACACGACCTCATCGTGGGCGGGTTCGAATCCGCCGAGATATCCTCGTTCGCCCGACGCCCGTCACAGGTGTTCGACCGCTCGGGGAGCCGCGTCGAGATCAATCCGACGATCATCACCGGGCGGCCGGCCGGCGCGAGCGACCGGGACGCGGAGCGCTCGGAGGGGTCTCCCGGATCCATCCGGTCGAGCGACTTCCTCAGGTTCACCGACGAGTCGCGCGAGGCGACGATCGAGTCACACGATCTGAGCCCGGCGGCCGACTTGGTCCTCCGCGATCGGATCGGAGGCGATCCGGGGAGCGAGTTCGACGTGTTTCCGAAGGTGGGCGGCGAGACGAAACGCGGCGTCCTCGAAGCGCTCTCCGACGCGCCGAGGACGCTCGGCGACTGGGAGGTCGACGAGTCGCCGCACCGCGTCCGTCACCGCCGCTCGTTCAACTACTGGCTGGTGGCGACCAGGGGCGGCGACGACCTGAACAACATGAAAGAGTACTGCTTCCCGACCGAGACGGCGCGCGACTTCGCGTATCTGGCGGCGAACAGCTCGCTGCTGTACGGCTACCACATGACCTACGGGAACATGCAGGACTTCGGGAAGGGTCGGTTCCGGCGGTTCCCGGTCCCGGCGCGGTCAGCGGTCGCCCCTTGGCGGCCGCTGATTCGGCACTACGCCGACCTCCTCGAAGCGGGACTGAGCCGGCACGTCGAGTCGAGCGGAGACATCGACTATCGGGGAGAACGCGGCGTGAAAGCAGTCGTCGACGAGGTCGAGTTCCTTCTCGGCTCGATATACGGACTGAGTCCAGAACAGGTCCGGTACCTCCAGACGTACGACAGCGAGTTCGCCCGGCACGGTCCGGACGAGTACGAGCCAGTACCGGACGCGGTTGCGGAGGCCGGAGGGAACGATCCGGTTCCGACAGTCGGGTTCGATCCCGAGACGGAGCGCGACGGCGACGGGACCGCGCCGTTTTAGCCGGTCAGGGCGCGGCCTGGTTCGTCGAGACCAGTTCGATCACGTCGCGATGACTGAGTTCGCGGTCGGTCCCGACCTGTCGGCCGCTCCGGCAGTCGGTGCCGTGGAGGAGCCCCTCGCCGATGTCCGAGTGGATGTGGTACGCGAAGTCCTCGGTGGTCGACCCCTCGGGGAGGATGAAGCAGTCGCGGAAGACGCCCTTCTCGTCTTTACTCCCGTTCGCGGATCCGGGGAAGACGGCGATACAACCCAGCACGTCGAAGACGGCGGCTTCGAGCGCGCCCTGAACGCCCGTCCCCTCGTACTCGGAGACGAACTCGCCGATCCGGTCGAGCCCCGCCTCCTGCTCACCGGAGACGTCGCCGACGACCTCGAAGTCGCTCGCGCCGGGCGTGTAGTCGACGACGCCGGCGTCGTCGGCGTTCTTCAGGGCCTTCTCGGCGTGAGCGCTCGCGGGGACGAACGAGAGGTGGTCGTAGTCGGGGTCCGTCGTAATCGTCTCCCAGTTGGCCTGTGCCTCCGGCGTGTCCATCTTGTTGGCGGCGATCACCATCGGCTTTGTGCGCTTCCGGATCTCGCGGGCCAGTTCGATCCGGTCCGTCTCGTCCCACGTCTCCGGGTCGAGTTCGAGGTCCTGCGCGAGGATGGTGCGTTTCATCCGGTCTTTGTCGGTCCCGAACGCGGACATCTGGTCGGCAAGCTCCGCCTCGATGGCGGCGTCAGCGCCGTGATACCGCGTCTCGAACTTCTCTAAGCCCTTCTCCAACACGTCGAGGTACCACGCGTCGAGCTCCTCCTCCAAGAAGTCGATGTCCTCGCGCGGGTCGTGGCCCTCGGTCGCCTCGCCCTCGATGTCGGTCTTCCCGGAGAAGTCGACGACGTGGATCAACACGTCGGTCTCGTTGAGGTCGGTGAGGAACTGGTTACCGAGTCCGCGCCCCTCGTGCGCGCCCGGGACCAGCCCCGCCACGTCGACGAGTTTCACGGGCACGAAGCGGGTCCCCTCGCGGCAGACGCCGACGCTCGGCGTACAGGTCTCGTCGAACTCGGGAGCGGCGCAGTCGACGCGGACGTACGCCTCGCCGACGGTCGGGTCGATCGTAGTGAACGGGTACGCGCCCTCGGGTACGTCGTTCATGGTCGCGGCGTTGAAGAACGTCGACTTCCCCACGGAGGGCTTGCCGACGAGTCCGATCCGGTAACTCATTACCCGTACTGGGCGACGCGGCGGCAAAAGCGATGCGAGACGCGCCGTGGCGTGGGTGTCGGTGACGAACGGCGGCGCGTCGAGAACGATTCCCGGCTCGGTCAGGCGTCGCCGTCGGATTGGCCGGGCTCGCCGACCGCCTCGATCGGGAGGACGTTCTGGAGCGCCGCGAACGCGTCGGCCGCGCTCTCGAAGGTCTCTTGATCGACGTCCGCGAGCAGGTCACCCAAGTCGCCCTCGCCGTCGGCGAAAAGCACCGTCGTGCCCGCGAACGATTCGGCGAGGGGCTCGCGGTCGGCGGGGTACGCGTGGTCTTCGAGCGCCGATTCGACTCGGGACAGATGGATTTCCTCGGGCATACCTCCATCATCGGCGGGACGGATGATAAACGCGTGCCTTGGCGCGCCGGCTTGCGCGACGACGTTAGCGCCGCGCACGCAGTAGGAGCGGAAGCGTTCTCGGACGATCGCGAAGAACCGGCAAGAACCGCAAAGGGTTATCAGTCGTCGGATATATGGTACACGTGAACATGCCCCTATACAACCGAATTCTGGTTCCGACCGACGGCTCCTCGGAGGGAGAGCTGGCGGTGTGCCACGCGCTCGACCTCGCCGCGGTCCACGGGGCGACCGTCCGGGCGATATACGTGGTCGACACCGCGCGGTACGCCGGGATGCCGATGGAGACGACGTGGGAGGGCGTCGGCGACCTCCTGTACGACGACGGCGAGGCGGCGCTCTCGACGGTGCGAGAGCTGGCCGCCGACCGCGACGTCGACGTCGAGACAGCCGTCGTCGAGGGATCGCCCAGCCGCGAGATAATCACGCACGCCGAGGAGACGGGCTGCGATCTGGTCGTGATGGGGACCCACGGCCGCGGCGGCATCGACCGACTGCTCCTCGGTAGCGTCGCGGAGAAGGTCGTCCGCGGCTCGTCGGTCCCGGTGTTGACGGTCCGGATCGGCGACGACGACGCGGTCGCGGCCGAGTCGGCAGCGGAGTCGGAGGGGTCCAGAACCGAGACCGGCTCCGAAGCGGAACCGGAAGCGGGGCCGGGAACGGAGACGGGGACCCGATCGACGCTCGACGCGACCGAGACGGGCTGATCGCGTATCGTCCAACGGGAGCCGATCCGCGCGCCGCAGTCGACCCCCGCTCCGCCTCACTCCGCGTCGCGCAGGTGTTCGCAGTCGCCCGCGTGGACGCGTCGCCGGCCCTCGTCGGTCTCGACCACGAGCGCACCCGGCTCCGCGACGTCGACCGCGGTCCCCTCCACGGAGCCGTCCGCGGTGTCGACGCGGACGCGTCGGCCGAGCGTGCTCGCCCGCTCGCGCCACGCGGGAAGGATCCGGTCGAGCGCCTCGGGCGAGGCCGTCAGCTCCGCGAAGCGTTCGAGGAGCGTCGCGGCGAACCGGCGGCGGTCGACCGGACCGTCGCGCTCGGCCGACAGCGACGTCGCGCCCTCGGGCAGCGTCTCGGGGTCGATGTCGGCGTTGACGCCGACGCCGACGACGAGCCAGCCGACGCGGTCGGCCTCCCCTTCCATCTCCGTGAGGATTCCCGCCAGCTTGCGCCCGCCGCGGCCGGCGGCGTCGTCACGCTCCGAATCGTCCGCGTCGCCGCCGACGAGCACGTCGTTGGGCCACTTGATCGTCGCGTCCACGCCGGCCTCGCGGGCGGCGTCGGTCGTCGCCACCGCGGCCGCGAGAGTGAAAAGCGGCGCGCGCGCCGTCGGCACGTCGGGGCGCGTCAGGACCGACAGCCAGACGCCGCCGCTCGGTGCCACCCACTCGCGGTCGAGACGACCCCGACCTCCAGTCTGTTCGTCGGCCACTACGGCGACGTCGGTCGCGCCGTCCGCCGCCAGCTCGCGCGCCCGCTCGTTCGTCGACGCGATCCGGTCGTGGTACTCCACCGAGAATGGGGCGTCGAGGCCGAAGGCGACCCCCGGCCCGGAGTAGCCCGGATCGTCGGGGGGGACGTACCCGTTCGGCGTCGATTCGACCGCGAACCCCTCCTCGCGAAGCCCCTCGACGGCCTTCCAGACGGCCGCCCGCGAGACGCCGAGCGACTCCGCGAGGGCCGGCCCGGAGACGGGACCGTCGTCGGCCGCGAGGGCGTCGAGCAGCGCGCGCCGCGTGTCCATACCGTCCGTTGCGACGCCCGCGCCGAAAGCCGTTCCGGGTCCCGGACGCTTTGTGTCCGGCGCGCGAAGGGCCGGCGATGACCGAAGGCGACGCCACCGGTGGGAAGGACGACGGGCTGGTCCCCCTCGTCGTCGTCGTCGACGGCGACGACCGGGTCGAACTCGACGTCGAACCGGGGCGGAACCTCAGACGAGTCCTGCTCGACGCCGGGCTGTCGCCGTACGCGCCCGCGACACGCCGACTGAACTGCGGCGGGCGAGGGCTGTGTGCCACCTGCGGGGTCCGCGTCCGAGAGGGGCCGCCGACCGACCACTGGCACGACCGGCTCGCCGACCGGTTCGGCTATCCGCGGCTCTCCTGTCAGATCGCGGTCGACCGGCCGATGACGGTCGCGCTCGTCGCCAAGCGCGTGTGGGGCGGGCGGCGGTCGAGCTCGGAGGAGGATGCGGAGACGGCGGACACAGCGAACGCAAACGCGGAGTCGGCGAACCGCGAGTAAGCGCCGAGACGATCCGAATCGGACACCTCGTTTCCGGTGAAACGGCGACCGGTACCGCGTCACACGCCACCGCGCGACGACGGACGGCACAAAAGCCAAGTCCGCGGGGCCGAACGCTCCGGTATGCAACCCTCCAAGGAGCGCGAGTCGTCCGATGGCGACCCGATGGACGACCTCGACGACCTCCTCGACGACGATCTCGCGGACAGCGAGGGGGACTCAGCCGCCGAACCGGACGGCCCCGCGACCGCCGAACCGAGCGGGACGAACGCCGAGCGGAGCGCGGGGGCCGCCGGGGACACCGGCAGGGTCGGCGTCTCCGGCCGGTGGTTCTCCGGGAAGGCTTTCGCGCTCGCACTGCTTGCGGTCGCGGTCGGCGTCTTCGCCGGGAGCCTGATCCCGCTCATCGGCGGGACGATCGGGACCGCGGGCGGCGTGTTCGTCGCCGCGTTCCTGTTCGGCCTCGTCGCGTCGACGCGCCGGTACGCGGAGACCGGAGTCGCGGGGGCCGCGGCGGGGGCGGTGAGCGCGGTGACGAGCGTCCTCGGCGTCGGCTTCCTCCCGATCGGGATCGACTACCTCTCGCAGTGGGGGCTCCCGCTCGTCGCCGTCGGCGGGGGCGTCGGCCTGCTGTTGGCGCTGCTCGGACACTACTTCGGCCGCGACCTACGCGCGGGGCTGAGTCAGGACATCGAGGGCTAAGCGAAGCCTCGCGGACGGCGGCGCTGTCCTTCTGCGAATTGCTACCCCGACAGCCGATCGAGACCGACGTAGTCGGCGATCTCTCGCCGTTCCAAGACGAGGAAGCCGGCGAGGATCGCGACGAACCCGATCAGCGCTTCGGCGTCGACGAGGTGGCCCAACAGGACCCAGCTGCCGATCGCCGCGACGACCGGCTCCGCGTAGCCGACGAGGTGGAGCTGCGACGGGCCGACGGCGTCGAGCAGCGCGAAGTACAGGAGGAACGCGACGACGCCGGACAGCAGCGTCAGGTACGCGAGCGACGCGATCGATGTCTGGTTCCAGACGATCGCGGCCGGGGACTCGCCGATCGCGACGGCGACGACGAGCAGCTGGCCGGCCCCGATCACCATCGCCCACCCCTGAAGCGCGGCGATGGGGAGGTCGGTTCGAAGCGGGCGCAACAGCACCGCGCCGAGCGAGAAGGCGGTCGCTCCCGCGAACGCGAGCGCGACGCCGACGACGGCCGCGCTGCCGAGTCCGGCCGCGGCCGGGTCGGCGACGACGGCCACGCCGACGATCCCGAGCGCGAACCCGCCGATCTCGACGGGACCGAGCCGCTCGTTCGGGAGGAGCGCGGCCGCGAAGACCGCCGTCAACACCGGCGAGAGGCTCACGACGACCGCGGCGACCGCGCCGGAGATCCGGATCTCGCCGAGGTAGAGGAACCCGTGGTACGCCGCGATCACGAACGTGCCCGCGACGGCGACGCCAAGCCACTCGTCGCGGCCCCGCGGGAGCCACCGGTCCGCGGCGACCGCGGCGTAGCCCAACACGACCGCGCCGGCGACGACGTACCTGACGCCCGCGAAAAGCAGCGGCGGGAAGTAGTGGAGGCCGGCCTCGATTGCGACGAAGGACGTGCCCCACAGCGTCGCGAGGAGGAGGAACGCGCCGACGATCGATTCGGGAGTAGAGAGGAGCTTTCCGAGCTTCATTAGTTGTCCGTTCGAAATACACGGTGATAGTTAAACTATTCTCCCATATCTGCTAAATACTGAAATTAACAATCAGACATACGAATTAGATCCAAATTCGGTTCCGTGATGACGCCGGATCTTGGAGTCAAGTTCAACCCTGTCGGTCGACATATACAACCGATCGGGGTCCGATCGCGGGGTATGGACGAGCGCGACGTGCGACTGTTGAAGGCCATCGCCGATCTGGGGACGGGAAGCCCGGAACGGCTCCACGAGGAGACACAGATTCCGGTGTCGACGATCCACTACCGGCTGAACAACCTGCGGGAGGACGGCGTCATCCAGAACGACCTGTACGACTTCGACCACGAGGCGCTCGGGCTCGGCGTCACCGTCATCGTCGAGGTGCTCGCGAGCTACGAGGGCCCCTACGAGGAGTTCGCCGACGAACTGCTCGCGGTCGAGGGCGTCACGGAGGCGTTCTTCACGATGGGCGAGACGGACTTCGTCGTCCTCGCGCGGCTCTCCTCGTCGGACACCGTCGAGCGCCTCATCAGCGACTTCGAGGCGATCCCGGAGGTCGAGCGCACGAACTCGACGTTCACCATCGCCACGCTGCGCGACGAGTCTCGCGCGCCCGCCACCTACGACCTCGACACGCTGATCGAAGAACTGACGGACTGAGACCGATCGGCGACGGACCGGTCAGCGCGTCTCGTCTTCGAGACCGGTAATCCGTCGGGCCTCCCCGCGGTCGGGGTAGCCGACCGGCGGCTCGAAGCGTCGCCGGAGACGGTCGGTGACGGTGGCGCTGAGGTAGGCGAACACCGCCATCATCGGGAGATACCCGAGCATGTCGCCCATGGAGTAGACCGCGGTGGCGAACAGCAGGTCGGGGTCGGTGCCGGGCGTCGGGACGCCGCCGATCCGGTAGACGAACACGAACGCGTACAGCGGGACCGCCACGAGCGTCACGCCGAGGATGGCGTTGTTCGCGCTCGCGTCGTAGAACCCGCCGAGCGCCGTCGCGACCCCGCCGGCGACGATGGCGGCGGGGAGCATCCACGCGGGGCGGTCCACCACGAACAGCACGGTCGCACACAGGAGGATCGTCGTTGCGGTGACCGCCGCAACCGTTCCGCGGTCGAAGTCGAACCCCGGATCGAACGGCTCTCTCATGAGGACCAGTCCCGCGTCCGGAACCAAAAAATGTCTGGCGAAGAAGGTGTTTCGACGAGCGGGACCCGGGTCACTCGGCCAGCGGGTTCCCGACCGACCGCTCGACGTACAGAAGCGCCACGAGCCCGAGGATGATGATCGTGTACGACACCGCGGCGAACAGCGCGCCCTCGGCCGACGAGTACTCCGTCGTCCGATAGATGATCACCTTCCGGACCATCGCGATGACGCCGGTGTAGATCACCAGACGGACGATCCGCCGGGTGTCGCTCTGTTCGATGTAGGCGACGACTGTCTCGTACACCTCGACGATGATCAGGAGGAGGAGTCCGGTCTCGATGAACCCGATGACCGTGTTCGGGTCGGTGATCGCGCCGGTGGGAACGGACTCGGCGATCTGGATCGCGAGGTCGATGACGCCGATCCCGAACAGGAGCGCGAAAAGCGCCGCCGCGGCCAGCTCGACGCCGTGGATGAATCGGTTCGTCGCGTCGGAGACGCGGTCGCCGCGCGTCTTCGCGACTGACGGGTTGGGCGTCCGGTCCGGCGAGGACGGGTCGTCCGACGGGTCGGCCGGGGGCGAGTCTGCCATCTGGTGTCCCTCGGTGTGAAAGAGGATCTCCCGACACGTAAAAAGCGGGCCTGACCGACGCAGAACGCGCTACGACCGCTTGCCGATCTCCTCGCGTAACACGTCGGAAACGACCTCGCCGTCGGCCTTGCCACGAAGCGCTCCCATCGCCTCACCCATCAGTCCGGAGAAGGCAGCCATCCCCTCGGCGTTGATCTGGTCGGCGTTGCGCTCGACGACCTCCACGACCGCCTCGCGGACTTCCTCCTCGCTCACGCCCGAGAGGCCGGCCTCCTCGACGGCCTCGGCGGCGGACAGTGACGGGTTCTCGGCGAGCGTCGCGAGCACCTCGGGGACGCCCTCCTTCGCGAGGTCGCCGCCCTCGACGAGGTCGAAGAGGTCGAGGAAGTGCTCGTCGGTGAGGCGTTCGACGGCCGCACCGTCGCGGCGGATCTCCGTCGTCGTCGATTCGAGTGTCGACGCCGCGAAGGTCGGGTCGACGCCGCGCCCGACCGCCCGCTCGAACAGCGGGAACCGCTGGCCGAAGGCGACCTGCTCGGCGAGTCCGGCGTCGAGACCGAACTCGTCGCCGTACCGTTCGGTCTTCTCGTCGAGCAGTTCGGGCGTCTCGACGTCCGAGGGGTCAGGCTCGACCGGCGGCACGTCCGTCTCTGGGTACATCCGCGCGGCCCCCGGCAGCGGGCGGAGGTAGCGGGTGGTACCGTCGTCGTTCGCGCCGCGCGTCTCCTCGGGGATCCCCTCGATGGCGGTCTCGGCGCGCTCGGCGGCGGCCTCGATCGCGAGGTCGGCGGTCTCCGGGTCGGCCGCGACGATGGCGACCGCGTCTCCCTCGCCCGCGCCGACCGCGTCGCGGAGGGCGTCGACCTCCGCCTCGGTGACGCCGTACGCCGGCAGCTCGTCGGTGTGGAAGATGCCGCCCGCGCCGTGACGCTTCGCGTGGTCGGACAGCTCCGTGCCGAGCCGGCGGTCATCCTGGATCTCGCGGCCGACGAGACCGTCGAAGCCGAACAGGGGGACCGCGGTCACCTTTCCGCCCGAGTCGAGCGCGCCGCGGATCACTCCCGATTCGGTGTCGGCGAAGGTGTCGGTCACGTCCGAGACCTCGCCCACGCTCGCGTCGCGCTCGCGGAGCTCGTCGCGGATGTCGAGCAGTTCGGCCTGTCGGCCGACCTCGCCGCGGACGATGTCCTCGATTCCCTGAAGATCCTGAACGCCTTTCACCTCAACCCGCGCGCCGTCGGCGATGGAGACGTTCACGTCCTGCCGGATCGTGCCCAGCCCGCGCTTGACCGCGCCCGTCGAGCGGAGCAGCATCCCGATGCGCTCGGCCGCCTGCCGGGCCCCTTCGGGGCTGCGGATGTCCGGTCCCGTCCCGATCTCGACGAGGGGGACGCCGAGGCGATCCAGCGAGTAGACGACGCCGTCGTCGGTCTCCTCGACGCGCTTGGCCGACTCCTCTTCGAGCATGAGGTCGACGACCGACACCGAGCCCGACTCCGTCTCGATCGCGCCGTCCTGTCCGAGCAGGATCGAGCGCTGGAAGCCGGAGGTGTTCGAGCCGTCGATCACGAGCTTCCGCATGACGTGCGCCTGATCGACGACCGAGAGGTCGAGCAGGTCGGCGATCTGGAGCGCCACGGCGAGCGCCTCGTCGTCGACGCGCCGGGGCGGCTCGTCGTCCTCCTCGACGAGGCAGGTCGTGTCGTACGCGAGGTAGGTGAACTCGCGGTCGACGCGGCTCTCCTCCATCGCCGCGTCGTCGAGTTCGCCCAGCTCACTCTTCGTCGGGTGGAGCCGCCGGGTGATCGAACGGTCGGACTCCTCGGGGTCGCGCTCGACGGTCGGGGAGTCGCAGAACAGCTTCGTCTCCGTGTCGAGCTGCTGGTGGATCTCCAGACCGGCGACGAGCCCCAGTTCCTCGTAGTCGTACTCGGGGGTCGCGTCCGTACTCATTACGCCTCACTCCGACGCGGCGCGACTAAAAGGGTGGCAGTTCGCGCGAACGCTGATCGAGCGTGGAAACGAAAAGTAGAAACGGACACCGGCGGCGGAGCGCCTGTACGACCGAGGCGGTGGCGCGTGCCTGCGAGCGGCCGCCCTCGGCGGCCGCGAGTCAGCGCCGCGCGAGGGAGTCGCTGGCGGTTGGAGCGAAGCGAAAACCGCCAGCGACGAGGCTGGGGAGGCGTGAGGTGCGGTCGCTGTGCGGGGCGGGGCTCGAAGGGGCAGTCGCGAGGGCGAAGCCCGCCGCAGTAAGCACCGCAGCGAGTGAGCGAAAGCGAACGAGCGAGGAGCACAGCAAGGCGCGCGAGCCGTCGCGACTGGGGCTTCGGGGATCTCGGTCACGGAGCTACTCCCGTCGAAACCGATCGTGTACTACCGAGCGACTGGGGCTTCGGTAGTCGCAGTCGCGAAATCGCCGGTAGTGAAATTGATCGCGTACTACCGAGCGGCAGAGCTTTGAACGTACTCACCGCCTCAAAAATCGATACAGCGTAACCACTCGTCGCGTAGCGGTCGAAAGGAATTGTGTGTGGGTGCTGTCGTAGAGACAACACCGTGCATCGGTGGGGGTGTGCCCCGAGCGATGCGTGGGACCGGATTTGAACCGGCGGACCTCTACAGGACAGCGCCCTCAACGCTGCGCCGTTGGCCTGGCTTGGCTACCCACGCTCGCGGTCTTTTTCGCAACTCCACGTACCCTTCCCCCGATTAAAAGCCCTTCCATTCGAGAGTACCGTGGCGAGGTTTCGCAGGCCGGCGTGCGGCGCGCCGCCGCCGCGACTCGGCGACCACGACCGGCACGCGTCGGGCGCAACCGGCACGCGTTTGGGGGTCGCGTCCCACCGCACGGACATGTCCGATTGGGCCCGCGAGAACGTCACCGTCCTGACCGCCGCCGCCTCCGCCGTCGCGCTCGCGCTCGTCTTCGGCGCGGTCGGCGGGGTCGTCCCGAGTTCGACGCTACCGCGCGCGAGCGACGCCGTCCTCGCCGCGATCCCGCACTTCAACGCCGCCGTCTCCGCGACCGCCATCGCCACCATCCTGCTCGGCTGGCGGGCTATCTCCCGCGGGAACGTGAAGCGGCACCGGAACTTCATGGTGACCTCGTTCGCGCTCTTTACGGCCTTCCTCGGCGCGTACCTCTACCGGCTGATCCACGTCGGCACCACGGAGTTCCCCGGGCCGGAGGCGGTCTACACGTACCTCTATCTCCCGTTCCTCGCGATCCATATCCTGCTCGCGATCGTCTGTATCCCGTTCGTCTTCCACGCGCTCTTCCTCGCCGCGACCCGACCGTTCGAGGACCTCTACCACACGCGGCACTCGCAGGTCGGGTTCGTCGGCGCGGTCCTCTGGCTGGTCTCGTTCGCGATGGGAATCGGCGTGTACCTGCTGCTGTACCATCTCTACTGAGCGGCGCGACTCGGAACGGTCACCGCGAACGCGCGGACTACACACGAGCGAACCGACCGCACAGGTCGAAGAAGAGTCGCTCCGTCCGAACCGTCCGGACGACGGCCGACGGGCCTACGCGTTCCCTTCGGCCTTCCGGTGCGCGGCGTAGAACAGCGGGACGAGCAGCGCGCCGGCGAAGCCGAAGGCGAGCGCCAGACTCCCGATGTCGCTCGCGGAGAGACCGCTACCGCCGCCGGAACCGCCACCGTTTCCGCCGATGAGGTCGTCGTCGACCGCCCCGACCGCGACCGCGCCCTTCATGCCGACGGCCTGATGCGGCGAACACGCGTAACGGAACACGTCGCCCTCGCCCGCGTCCTCGAAGGTGTACTCGAAGGTCGTTCCCTCGTCCGGGACCGGCTCCCCGCTGGAGAAGACGTCGTTCTCTTCGACGACGTTGTGACCGCCGCCCTGTCCGGTCCACTCCCAGATCACGGTCGTCCCCGGGTCGACCAAGATCGCGGGCGGGTCGAACAGCAGGCCGTTCTCGCCCGCACCGACCGAGACGGTGACCTCGCTCTGTCCGCGGAGGTCGCGGGTCCCCTCGTAGTTGCCGACGTTCTCGAACCAGTCGCCGTACCCGGCTGCGCCGCTCCCCTCGCCGGACCCGCCGTCGCCGCCCGTCTGCGGGTCGACGAGGTCGTCGTCGACGGAGCCGACCGCGACGGACCCCTTCATGCCGGCCGCCTCGTGCGGCGTACAGGAGTAGTTGAACACGTCGCCATCCTCGGCGTCGTCGAACGTGTACTCGAAGGTGGTCCCCTCCTCGGCGACCGTCTCGCCGCTGTCGAACGTCCCGTCGGTGGCGACGACGTTGTGGGCCCCGCCCTGTCCGGTCCACTCCCACACGACCGTCGTCCCGGGGTCGACCAGGATCGCGGCCGGGCCGAACTTGAGGCCGTCCACCGCGCCGACCTCGACGGTGACCTCCTCCTGTCCGGTGTAGTCGTGCGTCCCGTCGTAGTTGCTGACACCCTCTAACCACCCGTCGTACTGGGCGGCCGCGCTCCCGCTTCCGGCCGCGACTCCCGCGGCGACCGCCGCCCCGGCGGCTCCGGCACGGAAGAACCCGCGACGGCTCATCGACCCGGCGTCGTCGCCCTCGGCGGCAGCGTCGGCGTTCGATCTCATACCCCCACGTCTGACCGTGAGCGTATTTAAGCCCCCGATACGTCCCGGGCGATCGGATCCCGACCGAATATGTTCGGGAGAGCGTCGGCCGCCGTGTTCGGTCGTCCGGTCAGTCGTCCGCCGGCGGCGCGTCCGGAGTCGGCGCGTCGACGTCGCGGTCGGTCGCCTCGCCCTCGACGTCGAACGGGTACTCGCCGGTGACGCAGCCGAGACAGAGGTCCGCGCGGCTCTCGCCGAGCGCCTCCGCGACCGCGTCGACGGAGAGGTACGACAGCGAGTCCGCGCCGACTTCCTCGCGGATCTCCTCGGTCGAGGCGTCGGCGGCGATCAGCTCGTCGCGCGTCGCCATGTCGATGCCGAAGTAGCAGGGCGCGAGGATGGGCGGCGCGCCGATCCGGAGGTGGACCTCCTCCGCACCCGCCTCGCGGACCAGCTCCACGAGCTGCGTCGAGGTCGTCCCGCGGACGATGGAGTCGTCGATGACCGTGACCGACTTCCCCTCGACCGTCGACCGGATCGGGTTGAGCTTCAGCCGGACCGCGCGCTCGCGCTCGTCTTGGGTCGGCATGATGAACGTCCGGCCGACGTACCGGTTTTTCATCAGCCCCTCCGCGAACTCCACGCCGTCGTCGTCCGACTCCCGCGGCTCGCCGTCGGGCGTCGTCTCGCCCGCGGCGTCGGCGTAGCCGGAGGCGAACGCCCGCCCGGAGTCGGGCACGGGCATCACCACGTCCGACTCGACGCCGGACTCCTCCCAGAGCTTCCGACCGAGGTTGCGGCGCACCTCGTACACGAGGCTCTCGTCGATGACGGAGTCGGGCCGGGCGAAGTAGACGTGTTCGAAGAAGCAGTGGGCGGTCGCGTCGCGCTCGACCAGCTGATACGTGTCGTAGCCGGTTCCGTCGGGGTCCAAGACGACGAGTTCGCCGGGTCGTACGTCGCGGATCAGCTCGCCGTCGAGCGTGTCGATGGCGGCCGACTCGCTGGCGAGGACGTAGCCGCCGTCGATCTTCCCGAGACACAGCGGGCGGTTGCCGAGCGGGTCGCGGACGCCCAACACGGTGTCGTCGTGGGTGATCGCGAGCGAGTAGGAGCCGTGGATGCGGTTCATCGTGTGTTTGACGGCGCGCACGAGGTCCTCTTCGAGGAGGTTGCGCGCGAGGTCGTGGGCGATCACCTCGGTGTCGCCGTCGGAGGTGAAGGCGTGGCCGGCCGCCGCCAGCTCCTCGCGCACCTCGTCGGCGTTGACGAGGTTCCCGTTGTGCGAGAGCCCGAGCGAGCCGGACTTAAACGAGACCGAGAACGGCTGCGCGCAGCTCTTGTCGAGGCTGCCGGCGGTCGGGTAGCGGACGTGACCGATGCCGGTGCCGCCCGACAGCGATTCGAGGTCCCCCTTCTCGAACGCGTCGCCGACGAGGCCCCGCTCGACGTGGCTGTGCTGTTGGAACCCGTCGTGCGTGACGATCCCCGCGGACTCCTGCCCGCGGTGTTGGAGCGCGTACAGCGCGTAGTACAGCGGGCGCGCGGCCTCCCGGTCTTCGAGCGAGACGCCGACGACGCCGCACTTCTCTCGCGGTTCGTCGCCGCCGTAGTCCCCACCGGCGTTCATGTACGCGTCGGGAAGACCGCTGTCGATAAAAATCCTCGTGTTCGTGGCGTATCCCTCTCCTTCTCGACGATAAATATGCGCGATTATGTATAATATTTCGGTCGAGCGCTGCGGTCGTCACTCCGCGGAATTGCCCCCGACGTACTCGTCGAGACGCGCGAAGTAGTCCTCGCGCGGCACCTGATACGCCGCCCGGTAGTCCACGTCGCCGGCGGCGAACCGCTCCGCGACGTCGACCGCTCCGCCCTCGCCCGCCTCGCGGCTCTCGTACGTCTCCGAGACGGCCTCGATCTCCGGCTCCAAGAAGAGGACGACGTGCCACTCCTCCGTCGCGTACTGGCCCGATCCGGGTCGGGCGTTGCGCGCGCCGTTCGTCAGGTAGACGGTCGGGAGACACTCGTCCGGGAGGTCGCCGCCGCCGAAGACGTCGGGCCGGTAGACGAGGATGGCGCGGCCGCTCGGCTCCTCGTTCCACACGCGCCAGCCCTCCGGCAGCGATTCGAAGGTCATGGACGCTCTCCGTCGCGGAGGCTTGAAAGGATCGCGCTCGGGGAGCGGCTGGTCGACGGCGACTCCTCAGTCGACGATGTCCGACCCGCCCGGCGGGAGGAACTCCTGTAGCTGGTCCGCGCTCGCCACCTTCCGCACGAACGACTGGTCGGCGAATCGCTCTTTCAGGTTCCGGTAGGCCATCATCGCGGCGTCGTTTTGCGCGTACATCCCCGGCTCGAAGGTGACGTGCGCGGCCGCGCGGTCGACGATGGCCGACGGCGGGCCGCCGATGGCCCTCGTGATCGGCTCGCACTGGACGCCGACGGCGATCCGGCAGGGCACGTCCTCGAAGTACGTGCGGTCGCCGCGGATCACGAAGCTCCCCTTCTCGATGTACTCGCCGCTCTCGGGCGTCTTCGACACCTGATCGGGTTCGACCATGTACGCGTCGCCCGCGCCGCGGCCGTCCTTCCAGTCCGACGAGTAGGAGACGGCGAACTGCGCGGCCTCCCGCAGCGTCTCCTCGGAGAAGTCGACCGGCTCGGCCGACTCGGAGGGACCGGAGGCCTTCAGGATCGTCACCGGTCCGCCGTGCGCCTGCGTGTGGAAGAACCGGTCGTGTTTGCTCATGTACTTTTTCACCAGCTCCTCGTTCTGGTCGGCGTTGCGGCCGCCGATGACGAGGTAGCCCGTCGAGGTGTGGAACCACCGGAAGCGGTCGTACCAGTCGTCGGGGCTCCGGATCGGGATCGAGGCGCGCGAGAGCCAGTCGGTCTCGTACTCCTCGTCGTCCTCGTCGCCCTCACTGTCATCTCCGCCGCTCCCGTCGTCGGCCGCCTCCTTGGCCTCCCACTCGGCCTTGCGCTCCTTGACCGCCTCCAGCTCCTCGCGGGTCGACTCGATCGCCGCCATCGCGCCCTCTTTCTTCTCCTCGACGCGTTTCGCCTCCCGATAGAGGCGGTCGGCGTTGACCTCTACGCCCTCGCTCGCGTCGAGTTCGACGCGGACGGAATCGCCGTCCTCGTCGGCGGTATCGTCGTCGACCTCTCGGGCGAGTTCGACCGTCACCGTCCCCTCGCCGCCGTCCACGTCGACGACCGCCTCCGCGGCCGGAATGCCGCGCTCCGCGCCGGCGTCGAGCGTCTCGGCGATTTCGTCCCACGGGACCTCGTTCTCGCGGGCCTCCCGCACCGTCGAGATCACCTCGTCGACGAGGTCGTAGTTCGCGTACAGCAGTTCCGCGCGCTCGCGCTCCGCCTGTGCCTGCTCTTCGAACCCCTCGATCGCCCCCTGTTGCTGTTCGATGATCCGCTCCTGTTTGGCGATCTCCTCTTCGAACTCCGGGCGGGAGGCGCTCGCGTCCGCGGGCGACTCGCCGTCGGCGGTGTCCTCGCTGCCGAGCCGGTGGAAGTACTCGTCGACCGCGGCGTTGAAGGAGTCGAACCCGACGCTCGGGAGGTCCTCGTGTTCCGCGAGCGGGAAGGGCGTCACGTCGACGACGCGGGGATCGGCGTCTCCGTCTCCGTTTCCGTCGCCGTCGGCGTTCCCGTCACCGTCGATCGATTCCTCGTACACCCGTGGGTCGATGTCTCCCGACCGGAGCCGTTCGCCGATCCGGGAGAGCGCCTCGTGGAGCGCGCCGAGTTGGTCGTCGGTCACCTCTTCGATGGGGGTCTCCTTCTCGACGCCAGCGCGGGTACACACCTCCTCGGCGTAGAGTCCGCCGAGGTTCAGCTGCGTGGCGAGCGTTCGCACCACGTCGCTGTCCGACTCTCGCATGTGCCGGTCGAACCCGCCGCGGCTCACGTCGAGGGGGTTCAGCCGTGAGGCCGGGTACTCGTACTGCGAGCCGGGCGCGACCGTGCGGGACTTGAGTCGGACGGTCTGGAGCGCACCGACGACCTCACCGGTCTCGTCGAGCGCGGCGACGTTCCCCTGTCCGAACAGCTCGGCGACGAGCGTCGTGTTCTGGTCCTCGCGCTCGAACTCGAAGGTGAGGATTCGGTCGAACTCGTACTGTTCGACGCCAGCGAAGTCCGCGCCCGACATGCGGTTCCGCAGCATCTTCGCGAAGTTCGGCGGGCGACCGGGGGCGTCGGCGACGCGGTCGGGGTCGGAGGCGTGGGCACGTTTCACGTCGCCAACCTCGATCATGAGTTCGACGCGGCCGCGGTCGAAGTCGCGGAGCTTCAGCCGGAGCAGGTCGTCGTCGTAGAGGTACGCCTTGTCGACCTTCGCGCCCTCGTACCGATTGAGTTCGGTGACGAGCGCGGCGAGGTCGATGCTCGACAGCTCCCGCTTCTGGTCCATACCTCAAAGAGAGGGTTGGCCCTGAAAAGGCGTGTCGTTGTGTGGCTCGCCGCGACGGCGTCTACGGCTCGGTCACTTCCCCTTACCGTTTCCTTTCGCCTTCCCGTTCGCCTTCCCGTTCGAGTTTCCGTTCCCCTTGCCGTCAGCGAGTCGTTCGACCGTGTTCAGCGCGTTGATCCGGCCGGCACCGAACTCCGGATCGCTCTTGCCGTTCGCGAGTTCGGCCCCCTTCTGGATCGCCTGCTCGACCTGACTCGCGTTCGCGTCCGGATCGAGTTCGCGCACGAGCGCCGCGAGCCCGGCGACCTGCGGCGCGGCCATCGAGGTGCCGGAGATGTAGTCGTATCCCGTGAGACCCACGCTCGACTCCTCGTCCGTCGGCCACGTCGAGAGGACGCCGTTCTGCGGGAAGGGGATCTCCCCGTCTTCGGCACTCGCGTTGAGCGTCCGATCGGTAGTCTCGTACCATCCGCCCGGCGCGGCGATGTCGATGTCGCTCGTGCCGAAGTTCGAGTAGAAGGATAGCGTGTCGGCCGGTGAGGTCGCGCTGACGGTGAACGCCGCCGGGACGCTGTTCGGGAGCGTGAACCCGCTTCCCTGGAGGCTCCCCGAGTCGTTGCCGGCGCTACCCGTGATCACGGTGCCGCGCCGAACCGCGCTCTGGAACACGGTCTGAACCTCCGCCTTGAGCTTGTTCAGCTCCGCCCCCGGCTGCTGGACCCCCGGGATCCCGAGGCTGAAGTTCGCCGCGTCAGCGCCGATCTCCGCCGCGTAGTCGATGCCGGCGAGGATGTCGCCGAACGCCGCGCCGCCGTCGGCCGGGAACACGCGGACCGGGATCAGCTCCGTGTCCGGCGCGGTGCCGACGACGCCGGCCTCGCCCGTGGCACCGACCGTCCCCGCGACGTGCGTCCCGTGGTAGCCCGAATCGTCCGGCCCGATCTCCGGGACGTCGTCGTCGACGACGAACGCCCGGCCGAGCTCCTCGTTGACGTTCCCGAGGTCCGGGTGGTTCAGGTCGATCCCGGTGTCGACGATCGCGACGCGCGTTCCTTCCCCGGTCGCGTACTCGTGGGCCCCGAAGGCGTCAGTGATCTCCTTGTCCCACTGGAGGTCGGTCAGCGCGGCACCGTCCTTCGGTGCGGTCCCGTCGTCGGCCTCAGCGTCGACCTCCGGCTCGTCGAGCTCGACCGTCACGTCGGGGTTCGCCGCCGAGACGCCGCCGACCGATTCGAGGTCCCCCGCCGCGCCTTCCGGTCCCGTAACCACGAGGACCGATCCCTCGGCGAGCTCGTGTCGCACAGAAAAGCCGGCGTCCACGACCGCGTCACGTGTGCCGTTCCCGTTTGTACGAACGATATACTGTACGTCTCCGTCGGCGGCAGACGCCGGTCCCGTGACCGTCGCCGTTACGCCGATGCCCGCAACGCCTTTTATGAACGTCCGTCGTCCGTAATTCATGACAATATTCCTCGTGAAACGAGGTATCAATCATCAGGACTAATCAATAATAAAAGTTGTATATGGCTGATTGATTATCCGGTTACTGCCTGAATAATCTCTATTTCCCCTCCGAAACAAACCGATTGTGGCCGTTAGTGCGCGAGTGGCCGATCAGATCCGCTTCGACACGTACGGCCCGTCCTGTCGGTAGCCGAGCTTCTCGCGGTAGTACTCCCGAGCGCCGATCCCGGAGATCACCGCTATCTTTCGGTAGCCCGCCTCGCGGGCCAGCTCCTCGGCGCGTTCGAGCAGTCGGGTGCCGTATCCCTGATGCTGCCAGTCGCCGTCGCCGCCGATGCCGACCTCGGTGCCGTACACGTGGAGTTCGCGCACGAGGGCGGCGTCTTCGAGTTCGGGGCGGATCGGGTCGCTCTCGGTGCCCGGTGCACCCGGCTGCTCCGGCGCGAACGAGGGGAACCGCAGCCGACAGAAGCCGACGAGCAGGTCGCGGACGGGGTCCTCGAAGGCGATGAAGTGTTCCGTCCCGCCGCCGGCCTCGTAGGTGGTGACCGAGAGCTCGACGTCGTCCGGGTCCGGGTCGGCGTCGTTGTGCCCCACCTCGCGGGCGCGGATGTCGCGCTGGACGATCCCCTTGTCCTCGGCGCGCTGGGCCGCCAGCTGGCGGAGGTTCGACTTCTGGACGCCGGCGTCGATGAAGTCCGCGGGGATGTCGCGCTGGACGCGCTGGAGACGGGTGTACTTCGGGATCAGGTCCATCACCTCGGCGACGACGTCGGCCGCCTCCTCGCTCGTGAGCGGGTCGAAGTCGTCGCGCCGCCAGCGGTCGTACACGCGCGTGCCCTCGACGACGAGCGTGGGGTAGATCTTCAGGTAGTCCGGCCGCCAGTCGGGGTTGTCGAACAGCTGCCGAAAGTCCTCGATACACATCTCGCGGGTCATCCCCGGCTGGCCCGGCATCATGTGGAAGCCGACCTTGAACGCGGCGTCGCGCAGCCGGCGGTTGGCGTTCCGACTCGCCTCGTTGCCGTGCCCGCGGTGCATCTCGCGGTTGATCCGCTCGTAGGTGGTCTGGACGCCGACCTCGACCTTGGTCCCGCCCAGATCGAGCATGCGGTCGATCTGCTCGGGGTCACACCAGTCAGGCTTCGTCTCGAAGGTGGTGCCGATGTTGCGGATTCCATTCGTCTCGTTTTCGGCGATCACGTCTTCGAGGTACTCGAACTCGGTCCCGTCGGGCTCGGGCGCAAACGACTCGCCCTCGGCCGGTTCGGGCTCTTTGTCGAGGTCGTAGTCGTTCATCGCCTGAAGCGCGCGCTTCACGAACCACTCCTGGTAGTCGTGCGAGCGCGCCGTCATCGTCCCGCCCATCAGAATCAGCTCCACCTTGTCGACCGGGTGGCCGATCTTCCGGAGCTGTTCGAGCCGGAGCGTCACCTGTCCGTACGGGTCGTAGTCGTTCTGCTCGCCGCGCGCCGCGGCCGGCTCGTGGCCCGTGTACGACTGCGCCGAGGAGAACTCCGAGGCCGGCCCGCCGGGACAGTAGAGGCACTTCCCGTGCGGACACAGCTTCGGCGAGGTCATGATCGCGACCGGCGAGACGCCCGAAGCGGTCCTGACGGGCTTGCGCTGGACCACCTCGATCACGTCGTCGCGGTGTTCCGCCGGGGCGTGGTCGAGGATCTCGGTGTTCTTCGGCACCTTCGGCGAGGAGAACTCCGAGCAGGCGTCGAGCTTGGCGCGTTCGAGGTCGTCGCGCTCGATCTCGCCCGCGAGGATGCGGTCGACGAGGTGTTCGCAGGTCCGGACGAACGCCTCGGGCTCGTCGCCACGGGAGTCGCCGTCGCCCGTCGCGGTTTCGGCGTCCGCGTCGTCCGCCGCGTCTGTACTCATTACCCTTCGATCGACGAGTTTCGGGGTTAAGCGTGTCGCACCCCGCCCCGATCGGACGGCGGAGGTACCACCGAAGAGTATATTAATTAGTGGTATAACCGAGTGATTGATGAACGCGACACAGATCGAACTGGCCCGAGACGGAGAGGTCACGCCGGCGATGGAGCGCGTCGCAGTGCGCGAGAACCGCGAACCGGAGTTCGTCCGACAACGGGTCGCGGAGGGGCGAGCGGTGATCCCGAACAACCACGGTCACGACTCGCTCGATCCGATGGTCATCGGCGACGACTTCTCGACGAAGGTCAACGCCAACATCGGCAACAGCGAGTCGACGAGCGACCTCGACGCGGAGCTGCGGAAGCTCCACGCCGCCGTCCACTACGGGGCCGACACCGTCATGGACCTCTCGACGGGCGATCGGTTGGACGAGACCCGCGAGGCGAACGTCGCGTATTCGCCGGTCCCGGTCGGAACGGTCCCGATATACGAGGCGGTGAAACGGGCGGAAAGTCCGGGCGACATCACTCGCGAGCTACTGCTCGACGTGATCGAGAAGCAGGCCGAACAGGGCGTCGATTACATGACGATTCACGCGGGCGTGTTGCTGGAACACCTCCCGCTGACCGACGGTCGAAAGACCGGGATCGTCTCGCGGGGCGGATCGATCCTCGCCCAGTGGATCGAGGAGAACGGGGCGCAAAATCCCCTGTACGCGAAGTTCGAGGAGATCTGTGAGATTTTCGCGGACCACGACGTGACGGTCTCGCTGGGGGACGGCCTCCGTCCCGGATGTCTGGCCGACGCGAGCGACGAGGCGCAGTTCGCCGAGCTCGAAACCCTCGGCGAACTCACTCGGGTCGCACGGGACCACGGCGTCCAGGTGATGGTGGAGGGTCCGGGCCACGTCCCGATGGACGAGATCGCCGACAACGTCGACCGGCAACGGGAGGTGTGCGACGGTGCGCCCTTCTACGTCCTCGGACCCCTCGTGACCGATATCGCCCCCGGCTACGACCACATCACGAGCGCGATCGGCGCGACCGAGGCGGCGCGTGCGGGCGCGGCGATGCTGTGTTACGTCACGCCGAAAGAGCACCTCGGTCTCCCCGACGCGGAGGACGTGCGAGACGGGCTCGCGGCGTATCGGATCGCAGCTCACGCCGCCGATGTCGCCGACGACCGCCCGGGTGCGCGCGACTGGGACGACGCCCTCTCCGAGGCGCGCTACGAGTTCGACTGGGCCCGGCAGTTCGATCTCGCGCTCGACCCAGAGCGCGCACGGGACTACCACGATCAGACGCTTCCCGGAGACAACTACAAGGAAGCCCGGTTCTGCTCGATGTGCGGCGCGGAGTTCTGCTCGATGCGCATCGACCAAGACGCGCGGGACGTGGACGGGGAGATGTCCGACATCAGCGGCGAGACCGACCTCGACGCGTCCGCCGCCGCGGCGGTGAACGTTCCCCCGGTCGGTGTCCACGATACCGACCGGGTCCCGGACGAGATCGAGATCGGAGGGGTCACGTTCACGCCGGACACGGGACGAGCGGACGATTGAAGCCGCCCGGCGGCCGGGAGGGGCCACCGTGCGGATCCGCTCGTTTTAGGTCGGTTGGACCGTACCGCGGGAACGTGTTACGCAAGGATCTCCTGCGCGTCTCCCGGGCGGGCGGCGGCTACCAGCCCCAGTTCACGACCCGGGAACATCGCCCGCTCGCGGCGCGGGTCCTCGGGACCTTCGAGTCGCACGTCGGCGAGCGCCGCGGCGACCTCGACGACGCGCTGGAGGCGCTGGAGGCCGACGCCGCCGCCCGCAACGGCGACTTCAAGCTGGTCCGCGGGCTGGCGGCGCTCGTCGAGCGCGAGTGCGAGTTCGAGACGCGCGCGGCGGTCCCGCCGCGTCGCGTCCGGCGGGCCGCGTTCGAGGCCGCGGCGGCGGTCGGCGTCGCGAGCGAGGCGGAACGCGAGACCGCTGTCGACCGCGCCGCCGACGCGCTCGGCGTCGAACCGACGGTCGTCGACGACGCGCTGTACGCCGACCGCGACGTGAACCGGGTCCTCGTCGACGCCGACGTGCGCTGGGACCCGGACTCGCTGTTGGAGCAGTACGACCTCTCCTTAGCCCAGACCGCGCTGTTCGACGCGACCGAGGTCCGGGTGCGCTCGAACGACCCGAAGCGGCTCGTCTCGGCCGTGAAGCGCCTCCGACTGATGTACGAGGTACGGAAGACCCCCGAGGGGCGCGAACTGGTCGTCACCGGGCCGGACGCGCTGTTCTCGCGAACTCGACGCTACGGCACCGCGTTCGCCCGGCTGCTCAGGACGGTCGCCGAGTCGGCGGAGTGGTCGCTCTCGGCGACGGTCGACGATCGCGGCCGCGAGCGCACAATGCGCCTCTCCGACGGCGACGTGACCGTGCCCGACGTGGAGCCGGTCGCGGAGCCCGACTTCGACAGCGGGGTCGAGGCCGATTTCGCCGCCCGGTTTCGCGGGCTCGACCTCGACTGGGCGCTCGTCCGCGAGCCGGAGCCGCTCGAAACCGGTTCGAGCGTCATGATACCGGACTTCGCGTTCGACTACGACCACGCCGACTTCCGGCTGTTCTTCGAGGTGATGGGCTTCTGGACCCCCGAGTACGTCGAAAAGAAGCTGGGTCAGCTGGCCGACGTGGAAGACGTCGACCTGCTCGTCGCCGTCGACGAGAGCCTCGGCGTCGGAGAAGAAATCGCCGCGCGCGACCACCGCGTCGTCACCTACTCCGGGACGGTTCGCGTGAAGGACGTGGTCGACGTACTCGACGAGTACGAGGCCGAGTTCGTCGCCGACGCGGCCGCCGCCCTCCCGGACGCCCTCTCGCCCGACGCCGACGCGATCTCGTTGGACGACCTCGCCGACGAGCGTGGCGTCGGCGTCGGGGCGATCGAGGGAGTATCGTTCCCCGACCACGAACGAGTCGGTCGCACCCTCGTGCGGCCCGCGGTGTTGGAGGCGCTCACCGACGAGATCGAGCCGGGGATGTCGCTTTCGGCGGCCGAGGCGGCCCTCGACGAGTACGGGATCGACGACGCCAGCGCCGCGCTCTCGCGGCTCGGGTTCCGGGTCGAGTGGGAGGGACTCGGGGGCGGGACGGTGCGGGAGAAGGGGGAGTAGCGAGAAAGTTGGACAGAACAGCGCGGTGGCGCGCCCCGGTGAGCGCCCGATAGGGCGCGAACCGACGGTGCGAGGGAGTCAGTCGCCGGAGCGAAGCGACGGCGACTGACGAGGCTGGGGAGGCTGAGGTGCGGGGTTGTGCGGGGCGGGACTCGAAGGGGCAGCCGGGAGGCGGACAGAGGCGTTCACGAGAGCAAACCTCTCGTGAGCCAATCAGAACGCGAAGCGTTCTGATGACGACGTAAGCACCGCAGGAGCGAACGAAGTGAGCGACGAGGAGCGTGGTTCGAGACGCCTTCGGCGTCTCGTCATCACGAAAGGCGCGAAGCGCCTTTCGAACGACAGCGAGCGTCTGCCCGCCTCTCGGCTGGGGCTTCGGCGGTGTTCTCGGTCGTGTGATCGACGGATCCGCCGCTGTCGCGTCGACAGAGACCTCCGACCGAACGGTAGATGACGGTTCTCCGAGGCCAGTCCAGTTCTCAGTATTACTCCACGACCGGCAGGTCCGCTCGACTCCCCTTCGGGACCACCGACCGCAGTTCGTCGTAGAGGTACAGCCCGACGCCGATCGGGACCGACTCGCCGGCGACCTCGTGGGTCGCGATCAGGTACCCCCAGTCGCCGTCCCACTCGGGGAGGTCTTGGTCCTCGCCGGCCGCGAACCGGGACGCCCGCTCGGGACCGAGCTCGACGACGTTCTTCGTCGCGTGACGTCCGAACCGGGAGACGGCTCGCCCGGTCGGCTTCCAGTGCTCCTGTCGCGTGCGGAGGAACGTCATCCCGATCGCCTCGACCCCGCTCGGGTCGGTCGCCTCGCCGTTGAATATCCAGACCTTTCCCGCGCCCTTCTCCCAGAAGCTGTACCCCTCGAAGACCGCCGGCTCGATCCCGAACCGCTCGTGCCACCAGTCGAGGACCTCGGCGCGGCTCGCGCGTCCCTCGACCTCGCGGTCCGCGGGCGTCGCCGGCAACCGGTCGAACTGCTGGCCGTCGTTAGTCGGCGCGTCGTCGCTCATGCGGCCACCTCGCCGTCGTCGGCTGCCCCACCGTCGCTCGCGCTGTCCTCGCTCTCGCCGCCGACCCGCAACTTCGCGCAGAAGAACCCGCCCGTGTCGTTGCGGTGCGGGTAGATGCGCTTCGCGCGCGTCACCGACTCGTCGTACGTCTCGCCGTCCCACTCGGTGACGCCGGGGTCCGTCTCGACCGGGAGGTCGAAGTCGACGAGCTCGCAGTCCTCCTCCGCGAGGACGTGGTCGAGGACGGCCTCGTTCTCCTCCGGGGCGAACGTACACGTGGAGTAGACGACAACCCCACCCGGACGGGTCGCCTGAACGGCGCGGGCCAAGACGCCCTTCTGGATCCCCGCGACCGCGTGGACGTGGTCGAGCGTCCACTCGTCGAGGACATCGGGGTTCTTCCGGCAGGTTCCCTCACACGAGCAGGGGGCGTCGACCAAGGCGCGGTCGAACTCGTCGAACGCCAGCGGCTTCATAGAGAAGTTGCGGGCGTCCTGATTGGTGACGACCGCGTTCGTGATCCCGAGCCGCTCCGCGTTGTGGCGGAGCGCGGAGAGGCGACCGAGGTTGTTGTCGTTGGCAACGACGGTCCCCTCGTCGGCCATCGCATCCGCGATCTGTGTGGTCTTGCTGCCGGGCGCTGCGCAGGCGTCCCAGACGCGCTCGCCCTGCTGCGGGTCGAGCGCGAGCCCGGGCAGCACGGACACCTCCTCCTGTCCGTGCGTCCAGCCGTGGACGTACGGCCAGTTGCCGCCGGGGTTCCCGTCCGGGAGCCGGAAGAGCCCGTCGTGCCAGTCGACCGCCTCGTAGGCGACGCCCGCCTCGTCGAACGCCTCGCGGACGCGGGCCGGCGTCGCCGCGATCTCGTTCGTGCGCACGACCGAGGGGAGGGGACGGTCGCACGCCGCCCGGAACGCGTCGACGTTGTCGACGAGCGACTCGTATCGGTCGAGCGGATTCATGGCCTCCCTTTCGGGTCGGGCCGTTAGACGGTTTCGGGACGGGGGCGGGCGGACGCCGGCCGCGCGCCCCACCTTTACGTCCGTGCCAATCGTACCCACGCACATGACGCGAATCTCCGTCGTCGACGACGTCTCGCTGGAGGATCCGACGCTGATCGAGGGGTTCCCCGGCGTCGGCCTGGTGGGCAAGATCGCGACTGACCACATAATCGACGCCCACGGGATGAGCCACTACGCGAACGTCCACTGCGACGGGCTCCCGCCGGTGACGGTCTACCGCGAGTCCGAGACGGCCGCGACGACGCCGGTGCGGCTGTACGCGGACTCCGAGAACGACCTCGTCGCGCTCCGCAGCGACGTGCCCGTGAAGCCGGGCGCGGCGACGGAGGTCGCGGCGTGTCTCGGAGCGTGGTTCGACGAGGTCGACCTGTTCCCGGTGTTCCTGTCGGGACTCGGCCGCGAGAAGGGCGAGGAGCCGCCCGAGCTGTACGGGATCGCGACCGGCGACGGCGGCGAGGCGCTCGCGCGCGCGGAAGTGTCGGAGCCGCCCGAGTCCGGCCTCGTCTCCGGGCCGACGGGCGCGATGCTGGCGGCCGCGCTGGAGGACGGTCGCGACGCGGTCGGGCTGGTCGTCGAGTCCGACCCGCAGTTCCCCGACCCCGAGGCGGCGCGGACGCTCATCCGCGACGGCATCGACCCCGTCGCCGGGATCGAGACGCCGACCGACGGGCTCGTGGAGCAGGCGACCGAAATCCGGAACGCGAAACAGCAGCTCGCGGAGCGGATGCAGGCGGCAAACGAAGAAAGCACGCAGGCCGAGCCGCTGAAGATGTTCCAGTGAGCGGACGCTACCGATCGGGCGAATCGTCCGCTCCGTCGGCGTCCGCCTCCAGCTCGTCGAGGATCGGTCGGTACTTGAGCTGAACTTCGTCCCACTCGCGGTCGGGGTCGGAGTCGGAGACGATGCCGACGCCCGCGAACAGCGTGGCGCGTCGCCGGCTCGCGACGGCGGAGCGGATCGCGACCGCGAACGCGCCGTTGCCCGCGGCGTCGATCCAGCCGACCGGGGCGGCGTACCAGCCGCGGTCGAACGGCTCCGTCTCGCGGATCGTCTCCAGCGCGCGGTCCGGCGGGAGCCCCCCGACCGCGGGCGTCGGGTGAAGCGCCTCGACGAGGTCGAGCACGTGGCGGTCCGCGTCGAGTTCGGCGGTGATCGGCGTGTGGAGGTGCTGGACGGTCGCGAGCCGGCGGACGCGCCGCTCGCCCGCGGAGACGGAGGCCGCGAACGGCTCCAGCTGGTCGCGGACGGTCTCCGCGACCAGCTCGTGTTCGTGGACGTTCTTCTCGTCGTCGAGCAGCTCCTGTGCGAGCCACTCGTCTTCGGCCGGCGTCTCGCCGCGCCCGGTCGTCCCGGCGAGGGCGTCGGTCTCGACGGTCCGACCGCGCAGCGAGACCAGCCGCTCGGGGGTGGCACCGAAGAAGGCGCGCTCGCCGCCGGCGGGTTCGAACCAGTAGCGGTGGCAGTCGGGGTACTTCTCCGCGAGCCGTTCGAGCGTGGCCGCCCGCGGGAAGTCGGCGGCGAGGTCGGCCTCCAGCGCCTGCGCCAACACCACCTTCCGCAGCTCGCCGTCGCGGATCCGATCGACCGCGGCGGCGACGCTCTCGCGCCACGCCGCGCGGCTCGTCGTCCGACGGCTCTCGCGGATCCCCGGTCGGGGCCGGCGAGCGGCGCGGTCGGCGGGCGAATCCCCGGTGTCCGCCCCGTCGAGCGCCGCGAAGCGGTCGACCTCCCGCGCTAACCGGTCCTCGACGGCGGAGACGTCGGCGTCGTCGCCGACCGCGTTGACCGTCAGCCACGCGCCGTTATCGGCGATCGTCAGCTGGACCCGCGGCAGCACGAACCGCGCCTCGGAGAACGACCGCCACGGGTCGCCGTCGCAGGCCCCCTCGTGGAAGGCGAACCCGCCGAAGACGCGGGGACGGGCGGCCTCGGTTCCGGCGTGAACGTCGCCGGCCTCGAACAGCTTCGTCGTCGCCTCGCGGATCGCGGCGAACCGGTCGCTTCCGGACGCGGTCAGCGTCGCGGCCGCGCCGCCGCCGAGCACCAACGCGTCGTCGGGCGCGCTCCAAGTCGTGCGCGGGGAGGGGAGCGCGTCGAACGCCGCCGTGAACGCCGGTTCGTCGATCTCCGTGGTCCGGCTGACCAGCGGCGGCGACGACCGCGAGCGCGCCTGTTCCATGCGATACGTGTCGGGGACGGGGACCCTTTATCTTGACTATCGGGGCGGAGAAAGCGGGGAAAATCGAACGGCGAGCGGACGGGAATTCCGGGCGTCGAAGCGGCGGCCGTCAGCTGTAGCGCTCCTCGTTCCAGGGGTTCGCCGTGTCGCTGTACCCGCGCTTCTCCCAGTAGCCCAGCTCCTTCTCCGTGAGGAACTCGACGCCGGAGACCCACTTCGCGCCCTTGTACGCGTACTTATGCGGCGTGACGACGCGGATCGGGCCGCCGTGGTCGGCCGGGAGGTCGTCGCCGTCGAAGCCGTAGGCGAGCTGGACGCCCGGCTTCGTACACTCGTCGAGCGGGAGGTCGGTCGTGTACCCGTCGAGCGAGTGGAACATGACGTGTTCGGCGTCGTCGCTCACGCCGGCGCGCTCGGCGAGATCCGCGAACGCGACGCCCGTGAACTCGCAGTCGAACTTGCTCCAGCCCGTCACGCAGTGGAAATCCTGTCGCTGGGTGACGGCCGGGAGGTCGCGGAACTCGTCGAGCGAGACGGAGAGCGGCTCCTCGACTGCGCCCCACACCTCGAGTTCGAACGTCTCCGGGTCCCACGAGGGAGTCCCGCTCTTCGAGAGGACGGGGAACCCGTCGGTCTCGCGCTGCCCCGGCGGGAGCCGGTCGTCGCCGTACTCGCGGTAGAGCTCCGTGAGGTCCTCGACGGAGTCGGTACGGGATGCGGTCATGAACCACGGTACGGCCCGGATCGACGTATGAATGTCGCTCCCGAGAGCGGAGTCGCGCGCGAGCAACCGTCTCGGGCGATCGGTGACGGCGACGTTCGAGATAGTGAAGTTCAAATTTTGGTAACTGAAAGGAGATTTTTTGAGATTAGTTCTGAATTTTCAGATACGCGGATCTGCGACGCCACTTTTATATGCGCTATCCCACAAGACCCGGACAGCAAATGCCACGAGTGAAGATAACGGTGCCGGAGCATCTGGAGATGCAGATCGCCCAGATGGTCGAGGAAGGCGAGTTCCTCAACCGGGAGGAGGCGGTCGAGGAACTGCTATCGACGGGCATCAAGGCGTACAAGACGAGCGGCCCCAGAGACGACGACGACTCCAGCGGGTTCGAGGACGAGGGGATGATGGGCCACGAAGACGAGTACGTCTTCTGACCGCGCGCTGCGCTCGTTGACCCCCGCGAACGCGCGGAACCGTGCGTCCCGGCCTCAACAACGCTTAAAGGGCCTACAGGCCGTATCCAAGGGCATGCACAAAGACGAGCTGCTCGAACTCCACGAACAGATGGTGACGATCATGGAGCACTTCCGCGCGCAGGAGACGGTGGACGGGTCGCTGTTCGACCCGTACGACGAGCTCGACGTCGAGCCCTCTCACGTTCACAAATCGAAGAGCGAGCACAAACACGCCGTGTTCGTGCTCGGCAACGCCTTGGCGAACGCGATGAGCGAAGACGAGTTCTCGCCCGCCGGCCGCGTCGGCAAGCGGATGGAGGAGCTCGCCGACGACGCCGAAAACAAGATCTGAGACGGGCGGTCGCGCCGGATTGCCTCGACAGTCCGTCGGTTCCGTCCCCGGAACGCCGTCGACCCCCGAATTGATGTGCGCGCGGCCCCCTCCGTCGTGACATGGTCGCGGAGGCGCTGACGTCGGACGCCGTTCACCTCGCCGCGGGGGCCGCGGGCGTCGTCGTCGCGCTCGCCGCGGTGTTCCTCGTCGACCGCCCGGCCGGCGACTGGACGCGGGCACTCCGCTCGCGGCTCCTCCTCGGCGTCCCGTGGGGAACGCTCGCCGTGATCGCGGGCGTGGTCGCGGTGTACCTGTTCGTCCAGTCGGGGATCGACGATCCGAACCGGCCGGTCGTGATCCCGTTCCGGTCGTGGTCGTACTTCTACCCGGAGGGCCTCCTCTGGTCCAGCTTCGCGCACTCGAGCCGCGGACATATCACCGGGAACCTCCTGTCCGCGCTCGTCGCCGGCGGCCTCGGCGAGTACGCGTACGGTCACTTCCCCGGCGGACGCGAGGTCGACGACGCAGACCCCCTCGCAGTCCGGCTCCGGCGGCTGCCGAGTCGAGCGCGGGGCCTCCCGGATCGAACGCGGACGCTCCCGCGTCGCCTGCGGACGCTCCCGCGGCGACTCCGACGCCTGCCGACCCGGATCGCGGCCGCCGAGTCCCTCGCGTCGAACCCCTACGTTCGCGCGTTCCTGATCGTTCCGGGGGCCGCGGTCGCCTTCGGGCTCGCCTCCGCGCTGTTCGCGCTGGGACCGGTGATCGGCTTCTCGATCGTCGTGTTCGCGTACTGGGGCTTCGCGCTGGTCGCACGCCCCGTCGCCGCGATCATCGCGATGGCGGGAACGACGCTCGTCGGCGTCCTCTACGACGCCCTCCGGGTCCCCGTGGCGTTCGCCGAGGCGTCCCCTTCCTACGGCGCACCGAGCTGGGCGAACATCGCGATACAGGGGCACGCGCTCGGGCTCATCGGCGGCGCGCTGATCGCGGTCGTCCTCGTTCGACGCCGGAGCCGGGACCGGAGCGACGGACGCCGAGAATCGAGCGACCCCGGTAGCGCGGACGCGGACGCGACCGCGAGCAGATGGAGCCGCCATCCGACCGCGACCGCGGCGGACCGCGGGTCGGACGCGGATCCGACCGAGCGCTCTGCGCTCGTCGTGTTCGGCGCGCTGCTGCTGTTCGGTGCCTCGCGTCGACTGTGGGCGGTGTACTGGTACCTCGGGAACGAGCAGTACGAACTGTACCGCGCGGTCGGGATCGGACTGCTCGCCGTGCTGGGGGCGATCGTCGCGGTCGCCGCCGTCTCGCGCGACGACCCGCTGTGGCCGGATCGGGCGGTCCCGAACCCGGAGACGCTCCGGTCGGGGATCCGCTCCGCGACGCCCGCCGCGATCGGTCTCCTCCTGCTCGTCGCGGCGCTGGCGGTCGTCGCGGGACCGGGCGTCGTCCCGAACCTCGTCGCCGTCGACGAAGGCGACCTCCCCGGCGACCCGATCGAGGTCGAGGGGTATCAGGTGACCTACGCCGAGAACGTCGAGAACCGGCTCGTGGGGGTCGTCAACGTGGAGGCGTTCGGCCGTTCGACGTCGGTCAACACGTCGGGGGTGATCGTCAGCGACCCGGACCGCGAGATATGGACGACGGCCGTCTCGAAGGGGAACCTCGCGTTCTGGGGGTACCGCGCGGTCGACGTGGGCGGGACGGGGTGGCGCGAGACCGTCTGGGTCCAGCGGGTCGGCTGGGTCGCGACCGGCGGCGGCCCGACCTACCGGGTGGACGCGGTCCGCAACGAGACCAGACGGACGCTGTTCACGAGCGATCCGGCGCGGGCCGAACCCCGGATCGACGGCCGCAACGTCACCGTCGCGGCGACGCGGGGGGGGTTCGAACTGCGGGTCGATGGTCCCGGCGGAAACGCGAGCGCCCCGCTCCCGGCGACGAACGAGTCGGTGACGCTCCGAGGCGTCGAACTGCGCAGGGAGAACGAGGCCGTGTTCGCGCAGCGCGGCGAGACGCGCGTGCGGATCGCGCAGCGGGAGCGGTACGAGGGGCGGCAATAGTTCGCGCTGGGCGGTCGGCGGTGGGGCGGCCGGGCCGCGACTGGGGGTCGCGGACCCGTCAGGTCCACTCGATCCGGTACACTTCGGTGTCGACGTCGCGCGCGTCCTCGGTGTGGTGGTCGAACTGCGCCTCGATCCGGAACTCGGCCGCGAACGCGTGAGTCACCTCGCCGCCCTCGTCGGCGGCGAACGCCTCGATGAACTCCCGGCTGCCGCCGTTGTGGACCGAGTAGGAGACGTCCGCGATGTCGCTTGCAGTCGCGAGGAACGCGCGGTCCGCGTTGCGGTTCCCGTCCTGCGCACCGAACGGGGGATTCATGACGACGGTCGCCGGCTCGGTGACGGCGAGCGGGGGTCGGGTGGCGTCGCCGCGGACCCAGTGGACCGGGGCGCTGGCCGCGACGCGGCGCTCGTTGGCCCGGGCGACCCCCAGCGCGTCGCCGTCGAGTTCGAGACCGACGACGCGGGCCGGACCGCGCAGCGCCGCGGCGAGCGAGAGCATCCCGGTGCCAGCGCCCAGATCGATCACTGTACGCCCCTCGACGTCGCCGTGGAGGTCGGCGAGGTGGACCACGTGGGCGGCCAGTTCGGGGGGCGTCGGGTACTGTTCGAGGGCGGCGTCGGGACGCTCGAAGCCGGCGACGACGCCGAGTTTCGTGGCGAGCGACCGCTTCGTCGCCATCGGTCAGGCGGCGTCGTCGGCTCGCACGCGGACGAGTTCGACGCCCTCGCGGTCCGCTCGCTCGGAGAGCGCCGCGAGCGCGGTGCGGACCTCGTCGCACGCCGCGTCGCCGACGCTGACCTCGATCCGGCCGGCACCGAGGAACGACGCGGCGCGGACGAGCCCGCGGAGCCGGTCGGCCTCGCGCTGGCGTTCGAGCGTGCTCTCGGCGTCCAAGTCGGCCTCCGTCGCGACCGCGGCGGGCTGGTAGCCGCGGGCGGCGAGCCCCTGCTTGAGGTCGCGCAGGTGGTCGGGTGCGGTGCTGTCGAGGTCCGACGCGTCGATGACGACGGGGTCGACGTCGGCCGGGCGACAGCCGCGAAGCGTGCGTTCGATGCCGGGGGACGAGATGGTGCTCATACACACCTATTGGTATAGGTTATACAAAAATCTTTATAGATGTTCTATAGTAATATATCAGGGTATCGAGCGCGACGAATTCCGACCGAATTTTGCGGTCACGTTTTGTGTGTCCCCGCGGGAGCGTCCGGGACGTGTCGAACCGTCTCGGAGACGCGGTATCTCTTGTACTTCCGCGCTACACGCCTGCTACTGGGCGAAGAACGCGGATCGGGTCGGCGTCATATCTGTCAGGGTCGATGATATTTCTGGACAAGAGTTAAATACGCGAATGACCAGAAACCTTTTAATGGAACGTCCGAGTCGCCAGCGGCAACAGGAGCAGGACACGGAGCGAGAAACGGACGAATCGACGGTTGCCTGTCCGGAGTGTGACTCGGAGAACATCGTCACGGACGCCGACCAGGAGTTGGTCTGTGAGGACTGCGGGCTCGTCTTGGACGAACGGAACATCGACCGCGGGCCGGAGTGGCGCGCGTTCAATCACAACGAGCGGCAGTCGAAGTCGCGCGTCGGCGCGCCGATCACGGAGACGATGCACGACAAGGGGCTGACGACGACGATCGACTGGAAGGACAAGGACGCGTACGGCCGCTCGCTTTCCTCCGAGAAGCGGTCGCAGATGCACCGTCTACGGAAGTGGCAGGAGCGGATTCGGACGAAGGACGCGGGCGAGCGCAACCTCCAGTTCGCGCTCTCCGAGATCGACCGGATGGCGAGCGCGCTCGGCGTTCCGCGGTCGGTACGCGAGGTCGCGTCCGTCATCTATCGACGGGCGCTCAACGAGGATCTGATCCGCGGCCGCTCCATCGAGGGCGTCTCCACCGCCGCGCTGTACGCCGCCTGCCGGCAGGAGGGGATCCCCCGCAGCCTCGACGAGGTCGCGGACGTCTCTCGGGTCCCGCAGAAGGAGATCGGACGCACGTATCGATACATCTCGCAGGAACTCGGGTTGGAGCTGAAGCCGGTCGACCCCAAGCAGTTCGTCCCGCGGTTCGCCTCCGCGCTCGAACTGAGCGAGGAAGTCCAGTCGAAGGCGACCGAGATAATCGATGTCTCCGCCGAGCAGGGGCTGCTCTCCGGGAAGTCGCCGACGGGTTTCGCGGCGGCCGCCATCTACGCGGCCTCGCTTTTGTGTAACGAGAAGAAGACCCAACGCGAGGTCGCCGACGTGGCCCAAGTCACCGAGGTCACCATCCGAAACCGCTATCAGGAGCAGATCGAAGCGATGGGCTTCCGCTAGACGGGTCGGCGGGCGGGTCGGCCGCTTCGTTTCGGTCCTCGAACGCCGAGTAGTTCGATCGGGTTTTTAATCGCACCCGCTGTACGCCACACCGAGATGTACTCGGAGATTCTCGTTCCGACCGACGGCAGTCCGGCGTCGGACGCCGCGATCGAACACGCGATCGACCTCGCCGACCGCTACGACGCCCGACTCCACGCGCTGTACGTCGTCGACGGCGGGGCCTACTCCAGCCTAGAGGCCGGAGCGGAGGTCGTCGTGGACGCGCTCGAATCCGAGGGCGAAGAGGCGACGCGGCGGGTGGCGGACGCCGCCGCCGACGCCGGGGTCGACTGCGTCACGACCGTCACGTCCGGGACCGCGTACCAGTCGATCCACGACTACGTCGACGAACACGGCATCGACGTCGTCGTGATGGGGACCCACGGTCGGAAGGGACTCGACCGCTACCTGCTGGGAAGCGTCACCGAACGCGTCGTCCGCACCTCGGACGTACCGGTGTTGACCGTGCGACAGCCGACGGATGAGTAGCCCCGATTCTCCCGGCAGACGCGGGTGACAACGATGCGGGACTGGCTGTCACACCGCGTCGTCTCGTCGCCGGACGACACGGCCCTCGTCCGCGCCGAAGACGGCGAGGCGTGGAGCTACACCGACCTCGACCGCCTCGTCTCCGAGACTGCGGGCCGGCTCGTCGCCCACGGGCTGGGCGAGGGCGACCGGATCGGCGTGCTCACGCCGCCGTACGTGGGAACCGTCGGTCTCGTCCACGCGACGATGCGGATCGGGGCGACGTTCGTCCCGCTCGGCGAGGAGCTGACGCCCCGCGAGATCGCGGCCCGGATCGACCGGACGGACCTCGACGCCGTCGTCTGCGCGGAGCCGACGGAGCCGGCCGCGACCGACGCGGCGTCCCGGATCGACGGGGTCCCCGTGTACTCCGTCGACGACCCCGCGGGCGCGGACGTGACCGGGATCCACGAGGTCGACCCGGCGTCGCTCGATCCCCCGGAGTGGTCGTTCGAGGACCCGCTCTGCGTGCTGTTCACCTCCGGGACCACCGGCGAGCCGAAGCCCGTACCGCTGACCGCGGGCAACGTGTACAGCTCCGCGGTCGCCTCCGGGTTCCGGCTGGGCGTCGAATCCGGCGACCGGTGGCTGGTGTCGCTGTCGCTCCACCACATGGGCGGGCTGGCACCGGTGTACCGGTCGGTGCTGTACGGGACCACGCTCGTGTTACGCGAGGGGTTCGACGCGGCCGGCACCGCGGACGACATCGACGCGTACGACGTGACCGGCGTCTCGCTCGTCCCGACGATGCTCCGGCGGATGCTCGACCGCCGCGGGACGCTGTCGGACTCGCTCCGCGTCGTCCTGCTGGGCGGCGCGCCCGCGCCCGCGGAGCTGCTGGAGCGGTGCCGGGACTACTCGATCCCCGTGTACCCGACCTACGGGATGACCGAGGCCGCCTCGCAGATCACGACCGCGACGCCCCGACAGACTAGAGATCGGATCGGGACGGTCGGCCGGCCCCTCTTCGGCACCGACGTGACCGTCGTCGACGACGACGGCGACCCGGCCGATCCGGGCGAGACCGGTGAGATCGTCGTCAGCGGACCGACGATCACGCCGGGGTATCTGGCCAAGGGCGGAGGAGAGGCCGACGACGAGGTCGACCTGAACGGGATCGACCCCGCGAACCTCGATCGGAGCGAGTTCGGGGCGTACGGACTCCACACCGGCGACGTCGGACGGTTCGACGAGTCGGGCTACCTCCACGTGCTCAACCGCGTCGACGACCGGATCATCACCGGCGGCGAGAACGTCGAGCCCGGCGAGGTCGCGGACGTGATCCGCGAGTACGACGAGGTCGACGACGCCGCGGTGGTCGGACTCGACGACGACGTGTGGGGCGAACGGGTCGCCGCGCTCCTCGCCGTCGGCGACCGGCTCCCGTCGGTCGCGGACGACGCCGCGTCGACCGAGGGGGAAGCATCCCCCGAGGGCGGAGTCACCGAACCGGTCGCCGGAACGGGGGCGATCGGTCCCGCGTCCGTCGACGAGGCGGCGTTCCTCGCCTTCGCCCGCGAGCGGTTGGCCGGGTTCAAGATCCCGAAGACCGTCGCGTACGTCGACGAACTCCCCCGGACCGTCTCCGGGACGGTCGACAGGGAGGCGACGCGGACCGCACTCCGCGAGCGCGGCGCGGACCTCCGCGAGCGCGTCGACGCCGACCTCGAAACGGCGGGGTTCGAGCCCGCCGACCCGGCCGAGCCGCCGGACGATCCGGCGTCGCAGGCCGACGAATCCGGCGAGACGAGCGACGACGGCAGCGACTCGGCAGGTGACGGTCCCACCGGCGATGAAGCCGCGGACACCCCCGAAGCCGCTGAGGTCGACGACATCATCGAGAACGCGGAGGGGGGCGAAAGCGACGGGGGCGACGGCAGCGGAGACAGCGAGGGCGACGGGACCAACGAGAGCGACGGAATCGACGAACGGGACGAAGACGACGGAACCGATGAGAACGACGAAGCCGACGGCCGGGCATAAACTCACCCGTCGTTTGTCGTTGTTCCACGAACGTTTTGACCGCGGGGCCGTTACGGTGCGTATGGAGTTGCTCGACGACAGCATCGTGCCGGAGCGCGCGCGAGACGTCAAACAGGAGGCCCGCGAGTTCGCCGACGAGTACATCGCCCCGAACGCCGAGGCGTACTACGAGTCGGGCGAGTACCCGTGGGAGGTGCTCGAAGCGGGGATGGACGCCGGACTCGTCGCGCAGGACATCGGCGAGGAGTACGGCGGGAAGGGGTTCGACCTCGCGCAGGTGCTCGCCATCGCCGAGGAGTTCTACCGCGCGGACGCCGGCATCGCGCTCACGCTCCAGCTCGCCAGCTTCGGGGCGGAGATGGTCGAGGACTACGGGACCGAAGAACAGAAGGAGAAGTACCTCCGCCCGGTCGCGGAGAACGACCAGATCTCCGGGCTGGCGGTCTCCGAGCCGCAGACTGGCTCCGACCTCGCGGGCATGACGACGAAGGCCGAGAAGGTCGAGGGCGGCTACGAGCTCACCGGCGAGAAGTACTGGGTCGGCAACGCGGTCGAGGCCGACTGGCTCACCGTCTACGCGAAGACCGGCGAGAGCGACGACCGCTACTCGAATTACACGCTGTTCATCGTCGAGACCGACTCGGACGGCTACGAGGCCGAGCACATCCCCGAGAAGATGGGGATGCGCGCCTCCAAGCAGGGCCACATCGTCTTCGAGGACTGCTTCGTCCCCGAGGAGAACGTCGTCGGCAGCGAGGGCGGCGGCTTCTACGCGCTCGCGGACTTCTTCAACCACGGGCGCGTCATCGTCGGGGGCCACGGGCTGGGGCTCGCCGCGGCCGCCATCGAGGAGGCGGAGGCGTTCATCGACGAGCGCGAGGCGTTCGGCCGGACGATCGACGAGTTCCAGGCCGTCCAGCACACGATTTCGGATATGCGGATCGGGTTCGAGTCGGCCCGCGCGCTCAACTGGCGCGCCTGCGAGAAGGTCGCGGACAACGACGACGCCGGATACTGGGCCGCCTTAGCGAAGACCAAATCGACCGAGGTCGCCACCGACTGCGCCGAGAAGGGCATGAAGCTCCACGGCGGCCGCTCGATCCTCACCGACCGCCGGATCGCCCGCGTCTACCGCGACGTGCGGATCCCGGTGATCTACGAGGGCGCGAACGACATCCAGCGCAACCTGATCTACCGCCAGTCGCGCTAAGACCCGCTGAGACCACCGAGAGCCGCGACCGGGTGATACCGGTCACAGCGTCGCCGCCAGCCGCCGCAACGCGTCCCCGCCGCCCGACGCGAGCGGGTCGCCGTGGCCGACGCACGCGACCTCGAACGGCGGCGCGCGGTCGGCGAGGTCGCGCACGCTCGCCGTCACCGCGTCCGTGTCGTAGCTGATCGGCCAGCCGGACGGCGAGAGTTCGCCGTCGGACTCGGAGACGAGGTCGCCCAACAGTCCGACGCCCAGCCCCTCGCTGACGTACGCGACGTGACCCGGCGTGTGGCCGGGCGTGCGGTACGCGGTGAACGAACCGAGCGTCTCGCCGTCCGCGACCGGTTCGACATCGACGTCGAGCGCGTCGGTGAGGAGTCTGCCGAGCCGCTGGATCAGCCCCTTGTGATTGCGGAGCGGCGGCGTCCGCGCTCCTCGAAGCACCTGCGCGTCGAAGCCGTGCGCGCGGACGGGCACGTCGAGGCCGAGAGCCAGCGCCGCCAGCGTCCCGACGTGGTCGAGGTCGTAGTGGGTGAGCAGGACGCGACCGATCTCCGAGACCGCGACGCCCGCCTCGTCGAGACCGCGCCGGATCGCCTCCTCGTCCCACGGCGTGCCGGCGTCGACGAGCGTCGGCACGTCGTCGAAGACCAGATAGGCGTTGACCCCGCGACACTCGAACCGCCAGACGCCGTCCGCGATCTCGGTCGCCATGCCGGTCGAGTACGGGCCGGAGCGGAAAGAACGCTGTCGTGGCGACGGAGCGCGGGTCGAACTGCGAAGACGGTCCCCTGCCGACGAAAGCGCCAAGACGCCGGGGCGACACCACGACGTATGCGACTCCAGGACTACTGGGGGATCGGCCCGAAGACGAGCGAGCGGCTGACGGAGGCGCTCGGGACCGAGCGGGCCGTCGCGGCGATCGAGTCGGCCGACGTCCGCGCGCTCGTCGACGCCGGACTCCACCGCGGCCGCGCGACCCGCATCCTCCGCCGGGCGAACGGCGAGGCGGGGATGGACGTGCTCGCGACGGGCGACGCGCGCTCCGTGTACGACGACCTCCTGACCCTCGCGGCCGACGCGGCCCTGACCGCGCACGCGGCCGACCGGATCCGCGTGATGACGCCGCTTTTGGACCGCGATGCCGTCGAAGACCGGCTCGATCGGGTCGTCGCCGCCCGCGACGCGTGGGCCGATCTCGACGAGGCGGACCGGGAGGTCGTCGAGGCGGCGTTCGACGCGTACGACGAGGCCGACGGCTCGGACCTCGCCGCGGTCGAGACCGCCGTCGCGCTCCGCGAGGCGGGCCTGACGGCGGGCCCGTTCGCCGACGTCGGCGCGCTCGACGGCGATCGCCTCCGGGACGCGGCCGACGCGCTCGCCGACGTGCGCGGGTCGGTCGACCCGGCCGGCGGGCTCGACGGCGACGACATCGCGATCGCGGCGGGCGCGGACGCCGAGTTGGACCGGCTGCGCGACCAGTTGGCGGCCGCGCGCGATCTCGCGGACTCCGCGTTCGACGTGCTCGAATCGGTGCGCGACGGGAGCCTCCGCGACTTCGAGGCGCTGGAGGCGGCGACGATCGACCACGTCGCGCGCGAGACCGGCGTCGAGCCGGCGACGGTGCGGGCCACCGCACCCGACGAGGCGCTCGACGCGGCCGACTTCGTGTCCGCGACGCTGCGGGACCTCGTGGTCGAACTGGAGGAGGCGGTCGACGAGCGCGAGGCCGCGGTCGCGGCCGACGTCCGCGAGCGGCTCGGCGACGACGACGGAGGGGCGGATGACGGCGGCGACACGACCGTCGCCCGCGCCGCCGCGGCGGTCTCGGAGGCCGCGTTCCTGCTGTCGCTCGGGCGGTTCGCGGCCGAGAACGGGCACGTCCGACCGACGCTCGTCGACGACGGGATCGCGGTCCGGGGCGCGCGTAACCCCTTCCTCGCCGGCGAGGTTCAGCCGGTGTCGTACGGCGTCGGCTCGCACTCGCTCGCGGACGCGTCCGGGGTCGCGAGCGCGGACGCGCCGCCGACGGGCGACCGCGTGAGCGTCCTCACCGGGGCGAACTCGGGCGGGAAGACGACGCTCTTGGAGACCCTGTGTGCGGTCGCACTGCTCGCGTCGATGGGACTGCCCGTGCCCGCGGACGCGGCCGAGGTCGGGACGTTCGACCGGATCGTCTTCCACCGCCGGCACGCCTCCTTCAACGCCGGCGTGCTGGAGTCGACGCTGAAGTCGGTCGTCCCGCCGCTCGTCGCGGAGGGCCGGACGCTCATGCTCGTCGACGAGTTCGAGGCGATCACGGAGCCGGGCCGGGCCGCCGACCTGCTGAACGGGCTGGTGACGCTCACCGTCGACCGCGGCGCGCTCGGCGTCTACGTCACGCACCTCGCGGAGGACCTCAGTCCGCTGCCCGACGCCGCGCGCGTCGACGGCATCTTCGCGGAGGGGCTGACGAACGACCTCGACCTCCACGTCGACTACCAGCCGCGGTTCGAGACGGTCGGGAAGTCCACGCCGGAGTTCATCGTCTCCCGGCTCGTCGCGAACGCGGGCGACCGCGGCGTCCGCGCCGGCTTCGAACACCTCGCGGGCGCGGTCGGCGAGGAGGCGGTCCAGCGAACGCTCTCGGACGCCGAGTGGACGGCGAACGATGACTGAAGAGCCGACGAGCGGCGAGCGCGAGTCCGGGAACGCGGAGCCGGGACCAGACCGGATCCGGTCGATCGCGGTCCACCGCGAGGACGTGGCGAACGCCCTCGAAGCGACTCTCCGGAGCGACCGCGAGGTCGTCCTCCGCGCCACGCCACCGTTCTCGGGCCGGATGCGGGCGCGCCTCCACGCGCTCGACGCGGACGCGACGGGCGAGGGCGGATCGGCCGGGAGCGGATCGGCCGGGAGCGGATCGGGCGAGAGCGACGCCGCCGCGGACGCCACGGAGCCGCTCCACGTCGATCCCCGCGCGCTCGTCGCCGAGGTGCCGCCGTATCCCGAGGTCGACGACACGGCCGCCGAGCACCCCGACGCCGACCTCGAAACCCGCCGGAAGCGACACGCGGCGGCCGTCGAGACGTGGCGGGAGACGGTCCGCGAGCGCGTCGTCTCGACGGTCGAGATCGACGTCGACGGCGAGTCCCGCGCGGTCAACGTGACCGCGCTGGGCTAGCGCGAAAAAAGGCGACCGCCTACAGCCGGATCCGCTCGACGGCTGTCCCGGCGGTCTCGAAGTCCGCGTCGGAGGCGGCCGCGACGACGACCGTGTCCGCGTCGGTCGCGGCGTCGAGGTCGACCTCGAAGTCGCCGCCAGCGTCCGGCGTCACGAGCGTCGAGGTCGATCGCGTGTGGACCGCCACGCGTTCGGCGTCCGTCTCGCCGGCCACGACGACCGCGTCCTCGACGAACTCGGCGGTCGCGGTCAGCTCCGGCCCGGCCGGGCGGTCGCGCTCGACGTAGCGGTCTCGGACGACGGTCGGCGTCTCGACCGGCTCGCCCGCGTCGACGCCGTGCGCCAGCCGGACGAAGCCGGCCATCGACCACGCGAGCGGGGTCGCCCCCCCGGTGCCCTCGCCGAACTCCCAGCCGTACTTCGTCGGGTGTTCGCGGTCCCACACCTGTTCGGGGAGCATGAGCCCGGAGTTGCCGAAGCCGGCCATCGTCTCCAAGAGCGTCTCGGGTTCGAGCTTCTCGTCGTCGGTGCCGCCGAAGGCGTCAGGGCCGTCGGCGCGGGCGCGGAGCTCGTACTCGCCGCGCTCGCCCGTGAATATCGGCCAGAGCCGCCCGCGGCCGTCGCCGGTCCCGGCCCACGGCGCGCCGGGGTCGCCGACCGCGATCTCTCCGTACGCGTCGCCGACGTATCGGTACCAGGCCGCGCCGTGCGGCGTGTCGACCCGGATCGAGTCGTCGACCACGGAGACGGAGTTTCGGATCGCCTCGTCGTCGGCGGGCTTGATCCCGAGCCGGACGAGTTCGAGGAACCCGCCGTCGACGATCTCCCGCTCGTCGTACGTCGGCCCGTCGTTGGCGATGGTTCGGGGACGCCCCGCCTCGGGGTCGCCGTCGGCCGTGATCCGGAGGTAGTACGGCGTCTCCTGGTGGCGGTCGGTCCCGGTCGCGGTCGCGCACCAGTCCTCGACGCGCGCGGTCCAGTCGTCGGCGAGCGCCAGCCACGCGAGCGCGTCGGCGCGGAGCGAGTCGGGCGACTTCGCGGTCCCCGACGCGTCCTCGTCGCCCGGGCCCGTCTCGCCGCGCCGGTCGGCCTCCGCGAGCGCGAGCGCCGCGCCGGATACCAGCCCGGCTATCTCCGCGGCGATGCTCGACGGCGAGTAGCCCGCCTCCTCTTCCCAGCGTTCCTGCGCCGTCTCGGGACCGTTCTCGGCGATGTAATCGAGCGAGCGGCCGACCTGGTCGTAGGTGTAGCCCGCCTCGTCGAGGGTCACGCCGCGCTCGTACAGCTGCCACGCCATCACCGAGGGGAACCCGATGTTGTCCATCTGCTCGCCGCCCCACCGGGTCCGCCCGTCGATGTAGGTGTTCTGCGGGAGGAAGCCGTCGTCGTCCTGCTGGGTGTTGTACAGGTACGCCAGGGCGTCGGCACCCCGTTCGAGCTCGTCCATCTCGATCAGCGCCGTGAACACCTGATAGAGGTCCCGCGACCAGACGAAGTTGTAGCCGTAGCCGCGGTTCTCCGCGGCGTACTCGGTCTCGCCCCACGGGACCGAGGGGCTGGCGATCCCCGCGCCGTCGTGGGCCTTGTCCTCGACGGCCGCCAGCGTCATCAGCGCGAAGCGGTACTGCGCCGCGAGGTCAGGGTCGTCCGCGACCGAGTCGGGGAGCTCCCGACCGTCGAGCCACGCGCGCCACGTCTCGGCGTACGCGTCCGCGGCGTCGTCGAAGCCGCGCGCGAGCGCCCCCTCGGCCTCGCCGAGGGCCGCCGCGGTGTCCGAGTCCTCGGCGAACCCGAGCGCGACCGTGTCCGCGATCGCCTCGCCGCTGCCGACCAGCCCGGCGAGGACGACGTTGCCGACCGCCTCGCTCGACTCCTCGGCGCGCTCGCCGTCGCCGAACAGCGCGTGGGCCGCCTCGCCGCCGGCCGCGAGCGCGCTCGCCCAGTCGAAGCCGTCGCCGCTCGCCAAGGCGAGCGCGGGGTCGAACGGCTCGCCCGCGTCGTCGACGAGCTTGCCCGCGTCGCGGTCGGGGTCGTCCTTCCGCGCGAGCAGGTGCGTCCCTCCCTCGCCCGCGACGCGCTCGGCGCGGTCGTCGGTGCCGACGTTGGCGATGGTCGCGTCGACGAGCGCGTACACGTCGTACTCGCGGCTCCCCTCGAAGCGGACGTCGGCGAGGATCGCGGTCCCGTCGGTGTCGACCGCGTACTCGACCGAGAGGCTCCACGTGTGCCCGTGGCCGTCGCCGGTCTCGCGGACCGTCTGGACGTACGCGAGCGCGTCGTCGGCCGCCGGCTCCGTCGTCCGCTCGACCGTCTCCGTCGCCGTGACGTGCCCCGTCTCGTTGAAGCTGCGGACCGCGTACTCGGAGTCGGGGTCCGCGACGAGGAAGTCGAACGTCCGGACGTTCATCACGTCGATCCGCGGGAACCGCGCCTCGGTGAGCGCCCCCTCGGTGAGCGTGAACCACACCGGGACGGGCTCGTCGGCGTCGTAGTCGGCCGGCGTGCCGACGCCGAACTTCCGGCCGGTCGTCCAGTGGGGGGCCGCCTCGGGACCGGTCTCGCGGTCGTGGGGGACCGGGAGTTCGCCGTGGCTCGCGAGCGTCACCGTCGCGTCGATCCGGAGCGCGTGCGACCACGCGATGGGGGTGGCGCTGTCGAGGTCCCCGTCGTCGAACGCCTGCTCCGCGAACAGCCCCGCCTCGTTGACGAAGCCGCCGTCGGGCTCGCAGAGCGCGTACAGCTCGCGCGCGTCGGCGAACAGCGGGCCGGCGGCACCGCCCCGATCTTTGACGACGCCCGCCAGCGTCGCCGCCGCCGTCGCGCCCCACAGCGTCGCGATCGACCACACCTTCGCCGCGCCCTGCTCGGCCGTGCGCCAGTCGTCGCCGGTGAACCGAACCAGCCCCTCGACGGCGGCGGTCTCGCGTCGGAGCGCGTCGATCGACCGCCGGACGTGCGTGTTGACGCGGTCGAGGAAGCGGTCGAACTCGCTCGCCTCGACCGACTCGACCGAGCCGGCACCGTCGGTGGCCGCGGAGTCGTCGGCCGCGTCCCCGCCGGACACGGAGTCGGCGTCGGAGTCGGCCGGAGATTGGTCGTCGATCAGCGCGGCGTACTCGGCGGCCGCGGTCGCGAGCGCGAAGGTGCTGGCGTCGGCGCGGGCGTCGCTCCCCTCGTCGCTCGCGCGCTGGAGGAACCGCTCCGCCTCGGGGTTCCAGCGGGCGTCGAGACCGGACAGCGCCGCGTCCGCCGCGTCCGCCGCGTCGGCGCGGAGCCCCTCGTCGACCGGCGCACGCGCCACCGCGGCGAACGCCCGCAGGTACTCGGCACCGGTGTGGGTGAACCGCCCCAAAGCGTTCTCCCAGCAGTTCTGACAGCGGCGGGGGAGCCCGTCGTCCTCGGTCGTTTCGAGGAGGAACTCGACGGCGTCGGCGATCGTCTCGTCGATCCGGTCGCGCCACTCGGCCGGGAGGTCCGCCTCGCGCCGGAGCGTCGCGAGGAAGGCGACGACCGTGGCGGGCTGGTCGAGCTGGTCGTTGGGGCCGGGCGTCCCGTTTGCGCCCTCGATCCGGGCGTTCGCCCAGCCGGGGGCGACCTTCCCGGAGTCGGCCCACACCCGGTGGGGCCACGAGCCGTCGGCGTCCTGCGTCCGGCAGAAGAAGCTCGCGGTCGCGAGCAGCTCCTCGTCGGCGTCGAGACCGAGCTCCTCGCTCGCGTCGAGCAGCGCGGTCGACACCGTCGCCTCGTCGCGGAACCACGTGTAGCCGTAGCCGCCGGAGGTGGAGTAGAACGGGTCGAACTCGGGCGCGGCGATCCGCGCGCCGGACTCGGCGGTGAGCAGGTCGAGCGCGCGGAGGTCGCTCGCGACGACCGACCGGCGCGGGGCGTCTTCGGGGACGCTCGGGCCGCGCCCGTCCGCGGCCTCGCGGAGGTCGTCGGCGTCGGGGTAGGCGGTGGCGATGTTCGAGACGGCCTCGATGCGGCGCTGGCGGTCGATCCCGTCGGTGAGCGCGTCTTTCGCGTCGTCGCCGGTGTCGCGGGCGTCGCCGCGGTCGACGACGGCGCGGCCCGCGAGCGTGACGCGCTCGGTGCGCCCGTCGCGTTCGAACGGCGCGCGGACGACGACGTCCGGGGTCAGCCGGGAGTCCTCGCGGCGGTCGATCTCGCCGCGGTGCGGGAAGCCGTCGTCGGCCTCGCCGAGGAGTTCCGGAATCGTCCGCAGCCGCTGACCGTGGGCGTTCGAGAGGCCGGTGGAGGCGGTGAGGAAGTCGTGTTCCGTGCGGTGGTACACCTCGACGACGCCGCCGTCGGCGGGACCGGCGGCCTCGTGGACCATGTTGCCGACGCGGCCCTCGACCATGTCGGGCGAGAACGCGTAGGCGGCGACGAGTTCGGCGTCAGCCGGGGGCGAGCCGCGGAGTTCGACGTGGGTGAGGTGCGTGTCGCTCACGACGAGGTCGAACTGGTGGATCGTGTAGCGGCCGGCGTCGTACTCGGTCTCGACTAAGGGCGTGTCGCCGTCGTAGTGCTGGCGCGTCGTCTCCAAGTCGTCGAACCACCGGACGCCTCGCCCGGCGGTGATCCCCATTCGGAGGCGGTCGGCACCGCCGACCCCCGACAGGGAGTACGAACAGTCGTGGACGGTCCCGTCCGGCCCGACGTGGACCAGTCGGCCGTCGTCGCCGGTGAACGCGCCGGCGGTCATCGAGTGCTCCGCCGGGTAGCGCTCCCCGCGCCGACGTTCGTGTTCCGTGAGGGCGGTACGCAGTCGCATACGCGCCCTGCGCCTGCCGGAGTAAAAGCCTTGACGACCGCGGCGGGAACCGGCGCGGGGCGGAGAGCGCTCGGCGGAACGCGACAGCGGTGCGGCGTCGACACGCCCTCGACACCGAACCAAGAGCAACACCGAAGGCCCCGGGCGTCGATGGCCGTCACATGCACCACCCCGGACCCCCGCGCTTCCTCGCGACCGGCGAGCGGATGGAGTTGGCACCGAGAGACCCGGACCCGGACGGCCGGTACGCGTGGCGCGTCGCCGACGCACCCCCGGGCAGCGAGGCGACCGTCGGCGACGCCCCCGTGACCGAGTTCACCCCGGACCTCCCGGGCCGCTACCTGCTCGGACTCGACGCCCCCGACGGCGACCACCGCCTCACGGTCCGGGCGTTCGCCGCGAGCTACGAGGGGGTCGACGTCGCCGGCGGGAGCGGCACCGCGATACGCGACCGCGACGCGGGCGACGCGCCGGTCGAGTACGCCGCTCGGGAGCGCCACGAGGGGGTCGGTCGACCGCGCGTTCGGGTGGACGCGCACGTCGAGTTCGACGGCGACGGCGCGGCCGGGGAGCGCGCCGGCGAGGCGGTGTTTACCGCGACTCCGACGCCGAATCCGGACTCGACGCTCGACGCCGCCGATCTGGCGGTGACGTTCGTCGTCGACGACCGCGACGTCGAGAGCGCGGTCACGGCGGGACGCACGAACCCCCGAGACGCGCTCGTCGGGAGCGGAGACGGGCGCGAACTCCGGGTGCCGCTCGATTCGGTGCCGGACCGACTTCGCGTCCACGCCGTCGCGGTCGCAAGGGACGCGGGCGCGGACCCGCGGGTCAGCGTCGCCGACGCGGCCGCGGTCGAGCGCGCCGGCGACCAGTCGACGGTCAGTGGCACCGGCGGCGAGGCGGGGTTGACGCCGGACGCGCCCGACTTCGAGACGCGGCGGCTCAACGATCCGCCCGAGTGGACCCGGGACGCCTCCGTCTACGAGGTGTTCGTCCGCACCTTCGCGGACGCCGACGAGGGGGAGACGTTCGACGCCATCGCCGACCGGATCCCGCAGATTGCGGACCTGGGCGTCGACACGCTGTGGCTCACGCCGGTCCTCGGCCACGACGGGAAGCCGCACGGGTACAACATCGTCGACTTCTTCGACACCGCCGACGACCTCGGGGACCGCGATGACTTCGAGGCGCTCGTCGAGACCGCCCACGACCACGGGCTGCGCGTCCTCTTCGACTTCGTTGCCAACCACACCGCGCGCGAGCACGAGTGGTTCCGCGACGCCTACCGGAACCCCGACTCGCCGTACCGCGACCGCTACGAGTGGCAGGAGTCGGGCGAGCCGGGGACCTACTTCGACTGGGAGCTGATCGCGAACCTGAACCACGCGAACCTCGAGGTGCGGCGGTTCCTGCTGGACGTGGTCGACGAGTGGGGGCCGCTGGTCGACGGGTTCCGCTGCGACATGGCGTGGGCGGTCCCCGACTCGTTCTGGCGCGAGCTGCGCGACCGCGTGAAGGACATCGACCGGGAGTTCCTCCTGATGGACGAGACCATCCCGTACATTCCGGGGTTCCACGAGGGGATGTTCGACGTACACTTCGACGCGACGCTGTATTTCCAGCTCCGGCAGGTGGGCCGGGGGGCGGAGCCGGCGGCCAGCGTCCTCGACGCGGTCGACCAGCGCGCCGAGATCGGGTTCCCCGACCACGCCGGGTTCCTCCAGTACATCGAGAACCACGACGAGACGCGCTACCGCGTCGAGTGCGGCGACGCCGCCGCCGCGGCCGCGGGCGCGGCGATCATGACCCTGCCGGGCGTGCCGATGGTGTACGCCGGACAGGAGATCGGCCAGCGTGGCCGTCGGGACGCGATCGCGTGGGACCACGCGCGCGAGGACGTGCGCGACCGCTACGAGCGCCTGCTCGCGACGCGACGGGAGTACCCGGCGCTCGGGCCGGACGGCGACCTCGCACGCGTCGACTACCACGTCGCCAGCGGCGACCTCTCGGAGCGGCCGATCGTCGCTAGCGGCGACGTCCACCCCGACGACGTGGTCGCGTTCCGCCGGCGCGACGGCGACGAGGACCTCGTCGTCGTCCTCAACTTCGCGCCCGCCGACGCGAGCGTCGCGGTCGAACTCGATCACGGCGAGCGCGACCTCGTCACGGGAGCCGAGTGCGTCGTCGCGGACGGCGACGGGACCGAGCGGATCCGCGTCGACGACGTGGCCGTGGTGGCCGTCGAGTCCGAGTGACTCTCCCGCGGGAGCGCATCCGCGCGGCCGTCGCCGGCGTGGTCGGACACAACGCTTGAGTCGGTGGGGATCGCAGGGGAGCGTATGCGATTCGACCGCTCCGACGGCGTCTTCTGTCACGTCACCTCGCTGCCGGGGGCGTACGGGATCGGCGACCTCGGCGAGGGCGCGCGCGAGTTCCTCTCGTTCCTCGGCGACGCCGGCGTCGATTACTGGCAGATCTGTCCGATCGGCCCGACGCTCTCCGTGGCCGGGGAGTCGCCGTACCAGTCGCCGTCGGCGTTCGCCGGCAACCCGCTGTTCGTCGATCCCGACGGCCTCGTCGAGGACAGCTGGCTCGACGAGGACGACCTGCGGCCGGTTCCCGAGTTCCCGACCGACCGCGTCGACTACGACGCGGTCCGGGAGTACAAGCTCCCGCTGTTGCGGACCGCCTTCGACCGGTTCGAGGAGCGGGCGACCGAGGCGGACCGCGCGGCGTTGGACGCGTTCGTCGACGACGAGCCGTGGCTCGCCGACTACGCGCTGTTCCGGGCGCTGTCGGACGCGCGCCCGGAGGACGTCTGGACCGAGTGGCCCGCGCCGCTGCGGACGCGCGACCCCGAGGCGCTCGCGGCGGTGCGCGAGGAACACGCGCGGGAGGTCCGGTTCCGCGAGTTCGTCCAGTGGACGTTCGACCGCCAGTGGCGCGACCTGCGCGCGGTCGCCGCCGAGGAGGGGGTGTCGGTCGTCGGCGACGTGCCCATCTACGTCGCGCTCGACTCCGCCGACGTGTGGGCCAGCCCGGAGGCGTTCCGCCTCGACGGCGGGAACCGCCCGACCGCGGTCGCGGGCGTGCCGCCGAACGCCGGCGATAACGGCCAGCGCTGGGGGAACCCGCTGTACGACTGGGACCGGCTCGCCGAGTCGGGGTACGACTGGTGGCTCGACCGGTTCCGCCGGCTGTTCGAGCTCGCTGACGTGGCGCGGCTCGACCACTTCCTCGGCTTCGTGAAGTACTGGGCGATACCCGCCGACAGCGACGACCCCGCGGACGGCGAGTGGCGCGACGGCCCGGGTCGGGACCTGTTCGAGACGGTCGAGCGCGAGTTGGGCGAGGCCCCGTTCATCGCCGAGGACCTCGGGTTCGAGGAGCCGGCGATGGACGAGCTGATGGCCGAGTTCGGCTTCCCGGGGATGCGCGTCCCGCAGTACGCCGACTGGTGCGCGGAGGGGAACGAGTACCAGCCGATGCACTACCCCGAGGGCGTCGTCGGCTACACGTCGACGCACGACACGGACACGTGGGTCGGCTACTTCGAGGACCTCCCCGAGCGCCAGCGCGACTGCTTCCGGTACAACGTCGGCTCCGACGCCGAGGAGCCGGCCGAGTGGGCGATCATCGACGAACTGTGGGCCTCGGAGGCGATCCTCGCCGTGACGACGGTTCAGGACCTGCTCGGGCTGGGCAGCGACGCGCGGTTCAACGAGCCGGGCACGCTGGCGGGCAACTGGGAGTGGCGCGTGACGCGCGGCGCGCTCGACGACGAGATCGCGGACCGGCTGTGGGAGCTGGCGGGCGACCACGTGCGGTGAACCGTGACGGGACTCCTCCCCGACGCGCCGGTCGTCCACGTCCTCGTGATCGTCGCCGCGACCGGATTCATCTGGCTCGGAAGCGGGTGGTTAGAGGAGGCCGCCGAGACCCTCTCCGGGTACTACGGGCTGCCCGCGGTGGTTCAGGGGTCCGTCGTCGTCGCGGTCGGGTCAAGCTTCCCAGAGCTTGTGAGCGTGCTCGTCACCGCCCTCACCGGGGTCTTCGACATGGGCGTGGGCGCGCTCGTCGGCTCGGCCATCTTCAACGTCCTCGTGATCCCCGCGGTCGCGGGCATCGGCGGCGAGGGCGAACTGGAGGCGAACCGGACGATCGTGTACAAAGAGGCGCAGTTCTACATGCTCGCGGTGTCGGCGCTGGTCGTGACGTTCGCGCTCGCGGTCATCTACTTCCCGGTCTCGTCGGACCCGATCGTCGGGACGATGCCCCGGTCGCTCGCGGTGATCCCGCTAGCGCTGTACGCGCTGTACCTCTTCATCCAGTATCAGGACGTCGGCGACGCCGCGATCGACAACGTCCGCGACGGCGTCGACGTTCGCCGCGAATGGGCGAAGCTGGCTGCCGGTCTCGGGCTCATCGTCGTCACGGTCGAGCGGCTCGTCGCGTCGGTGGAGTCGCTCGGCGTCACCTTCGGGATCCCCGAGTTCCTCGCCGGCGTCACGATCGTCGCGGCCGCGACGAGCCTCCCGGACACGCTCGTGAGCCTCCGGACCGCGCGCGAGAACCGCGGGGCGACGAGCCTCGGGAACGTCCTCGGGTCGAACACCTTCGACCTCCTCGTCGCGATCCCGCTCGGCGTGCTGATCGTCGGCGAGGTCGCCGTCAACTTCTCGACGGCGGTGCCGATGCTCGGCGTCTTAACCGTCGCGACGGTCCTGCTGTTCGTGACGCTCCGGACGGAGCTCGCGCTGGAACGGCGCGAGTCGTACGCGCTGCTCGCGGCCTACGGCCTGTTCGTCGCGTGGGTCGTCGCCGAGACGGTCGGGGCGACGAACGCGCTCAGGGGTGTGTGAGTTTCCGACGGGCCGGGACTCCTCAGTAGGAGTTCCGTCCGATGATGAAGTACAGCAGGATACCGAGCAGCGGCGCGAAGAACACGACGAGCGCCCAGAGGACGGGCGGGTGGTCGCTACGGTTCTGTGCGTCGGAGTACGTCCACGCGATCAGCACGAAGTGAGCGACTATGAAGGCGATCCCGATCAGGAGGACGATAGCGCCTTCCGCACCTTGGAGGAGCAACGGGGACATGTCGATTCAGACGAGAACGGCCGCCGACAAGTGTTTTTGGGATCGGCCGGAGCCGCTCGGCGAAACGGATAACTGTATTTAATGCGAACAGTTCACATGGTCAACGCGGTGCGCGCGGTCGGCGTCGGGGTTGAGTGTCTCGGGGCGGCGGGGCTTCTCGCGCTGTCCCGGGTCGCCGACGGCGAGGTGCGCGCCGCCCCGCTGGCGCTCGGGTTCGCGGCCGGCTACTGCTATCGACACGCGCGGACGGCCGCGGGCTGTCGGCGGTTCCGGGGCGGTCCCGGGCGGAGCCTCGGCGTGGCGATGGCGTGGGCGGCGCTCGGCGTCGCGGTCGGCCGCTCCGTCGACGAGCCGGCGGCGACCCGCTCGTTCGGAGCCGGACTCGGGCTGGGGTCGGCCGCCTACTGGCTCGCGCGACGCGGGGAGTGACCGGGCCGACGCAAGCAGCCCGAGTCCGGACCGGGGTCGCCTCCCGGACGCCCCCGCCGCAGACCGAACCGTTTTGATCCCGCGGTGCCCGGCTTCGGTATGAACCTTCCAGTCGACGCGGACCGCCTCCGCGCGGACATCGAGGCGAACGCGGCGTTCGGTCGGGTCGAGACCGACGACCCGGCGGCGCACGCGCGAACGAACCGAACCGGTACCGAGACGAACGGAGCAGCCAGAGACCGACTGGTCGAACGCCTGCGCGACGCCGGACTCGACGTCGCCGTCGACGCAGTCGGTAACATCCTCGGGACGTGGACCCCGGCGAGCGCCGACCCGGACGCGGCTCCGGTCGTCTCCGGGAGCCACCTCGACAGCGTCCCCGAGGGCGGGATCTTCGACGGGCCGCTCGGCGTGTACGCCGCGCTGGAGGCGGTGCGCGCGATGCGCGACGCCGGGTTCGAGCCGGCCCGCCCGGTCGGCGTCGTCAGCTTCACCGAGGAGGAGGGCGGCACCTTCGGGAACGGACTGCTCGGCTCGGCGGTCGCGACGGGCGAGACGGCCCTCGACGAGGCGCTCGCGCTGACGAACGACGACGGCGAGACGCTCGGGGAGGCGCTCGACCGGATCGGCTACCGCGGGAGCGAGGAGACGCTCGACCCCTCCTCGTGGGACGCCTTCTACGAGCTTCACGTCGAGCAGGACACGAAGCTGGAGGAGGCGGGCGCGGCCGCCGGCGTCGTGACAACGATCACCGGGATCACCCACTGCGAGGCGACGATCGACGGGGAGGCGAACCACGCAGGCGCGACCGCGATGGGCGACCGCACCGACGCGCTCGCGGCCGCGAGCGAGTTCGTCTTGGACGTCGAGGCGGCCGCGAACGAGGTCGTCGAGACCGCGTCGCCGTCGGCGGTCGGGACCGTCGGCTCGCTGTCGGTGGAGCCGAACGCGACGAACGTCGTCCCCGGACGCGTCGCGGCCGGCGTGGACATTCGTGACGTCGAGAGCGAGTCGATGGAGGCGATCGTCGACGCCGCGCGCGACTCCCTCGCCCGGCTGGAGCGCGAACGCGGGGTCGAGACCGAGTTCGGGCGACCCTTCGACGTGGCACCGACGCCGATGAGCGACCGCCTGCGCGAGGCCACCCACGAGGCGGCCGTCGCCGCCGACCGGAAGGCGATCGACCTCCACTCGGGGGCGGCCCACGACGCGATGCGGGTCGCGCACGTCACGGACGCGTCGCTGCTCTTCGCCCCCTCGCGCGACGGTATCTCGCACAACCCTCGGGAGTGGACCGACTGGGACGACTGCGCCGCCGCGACCGAGGTGCTCGCGGGGGCGATGGCGCGCGTCGCGGTCGACGAGTGACGGGCGAGAGTCGGAGCCGACGGCGACATCGACGGCGGCGCGGGATCGACGAGCGCGGTGCGACGCCGAGCGACGGCACAACCGTTTTGCCGGTCGGCCGCGAGCGACGAGCGTGAGACGTCCACTCGGACTCGCGTCGCTCGCGGTCGGGCTGCTGGCCGGAATCTCCGGGACCGTCGCCGGGACGACCGACGCGCTCGCCGACTGGCCGCCGATCGGCGGGTACCCTGCGGCGGCAGTCGTCGGTCGGTCGCTGCTCGTCGTCGCCGTCGCGGGCGTGGTGTACGGGAGCTACCTGCTCGCGGTCCGCGTGCTGACGCGGTCGGCGAGCAAGCGCCGGGCGCACAACGTCCGGAACCTGCTCCGGTTGGCGTTCGGGATCGTCGGGACGGTGGCGACGCTCGCGGTGGCGACGGAGAACTGGCTCGGATTGCTCTTCTCGCTCGGCGTGATCGGGTTCGCGATCACCTTCGCGCTCCAACAGCCGCTCCTGTCGCTGATCGCGTGGGTGTACATCGCGGTCAAGCAGCCGTTCGGCGTCGGCGACCGAGTCAAGATCGACGACGCGAAAGGCGACGTGATCGGGGTCGACTTCCTCGTGACGACGCTGTGGGAGATCAACGGCGAACTGGTGACGACGAACCAGCCCTCCGGGCGGGTGGTGACCGTCCCGAACAGCGTCGTCCTCTCGTCGAACGTCGTCAACTTCGGCGGTGGCGGGTCGCCGTACGTCTGGAACGAGGTGCCGGTTCAGGTCGCCTACGAGACCGATCTGGAGTTCGCACGCGAGGTGATGATAGAGGAGACGACGGAGCTGCTCGGTCGGGACATGGCCGACGGCATCGCCGCCTACCGCGAGGCGCTCGCGGAGACCCCAGTCGAGTTGGAGGTCCACGACGGGCCGACGGTCAACGTCCGCCAACAGGAGTCGTGGGTCGAACTCAGGGTTCGGTATCTCACCCATCCGCGGCGCGGCCAGCGCGTGAAGAATCGGCTGTACGAGCGGATATTAGAGCGGTTCAACGACAACCCGGACCGCGTCGCGTTCCCGGTGAGCCGGAGCCGGTGAGCCGCGATCGGAGGTGCGGCCGCGGCGGGACCGGCCCGGATCTCGCCGGCTGCGGAGCGTCTCCGAACCCCCCCGGCGGCGGATTGCCTCCGGGGAAACGCTTTCCACGGTAACCGCGCACTGCGATCGTATGGACCTTGAGATAGCGGGGAACGCGGCGCTCGTCACGGCGTCGTCGAGCGGACTCGGGAAGGCGTCGGCGACCGCGCTCGCGCGCGAGGGCGTCGACGTCGTGATCAACGGCCGCGACGAGGACCGGCTGGCCGAGGCGAAGGCGGAGATCGAGTCGGTCGCCGAGGGCGAGGTCGTCGCCCAGCCCGGCGATCTCACCGACCCGGACGACGTGACCGCGCTCGTGGAGGCGACCGTCGACAAGTTCGGCGGGCTCGACCACCTCGTCACGAGCGCGGGCGGTCCCCCCTCCGGGGCGTTCTTGGAGACCGACGACGAGGACTGGGAGGAGGCGTACGAGCTGCTCGTGATGAGCGTCGTCCGGCTCGCGCGCGAGGCCGAGCCGCACCTCCGCGAGGGCGACGGCGGCACCATCGTGAACGTCACCTCCCGGAGCGTGAAGGAGGCGCTCGACAGCCTCGTGTTGTCCAACTCGGTCCGCATGGGCGTCATCGGGTTAGAGAAGACCCTCTCGAAGGAGTTCGCGCCGGCGATCCGGGCCAACGCCGTGTTGCCCGGCCCACACGAGACGTCGCGGATCCGCGAGCTGGTGAACGACGCCGTCGATCGCGGCGAGTACGACTCCTACGAGGAGGGCCTCGCCGAGTGGGCCGGCAACCCCCTCGAACGCATCGGCGACCCGATGGAGCTAGGGAACACCGTCGCGTTCCTCTCGTCGCCGAAGTCCGGGTTCATCAACGGCACCGCGCTCCCGATCGACGGCGGCGCGACCGGCGCGAACCTATGAGAGCGGTCCGCTTCGACGAGGCCGAGACGTACGAGCCGGAGGCGGGGTGGCGTCGCGTGGCGATGGCGGGCAGCGACCGCTTCTCGTTCGAGTGGTTCGAGAAGCCGCCGGGCCACTCCTCGCCGCTCCACGACCACGAGAACGAACAGGTGTGTCTGTGCCTGGAGGGCGAACTGACGGTCGTGACCGACGACGGCGACGAGGCGACGCTCGGATCCAACGACTCCGTCCACCTCGAAGCGAACGAGCCGCACCGCGTGGAGAACACCGGCGACGAGCGGGCGGTCGGGCTCGACGTGTTCGCGCCCGGGCGCTCGTTCGACTTCTGGACCGACCGCGAGGAGTGATCCGACCGTGAACGGAGGAGTCATCGCGTGAAATACCTCGCGCGCACCGCGGCGGGGCGACCGCTGCTCGGCGACGACGAGGGGTACGTGCCGCTCGCGGCGGCGGAGCCGGCCGTCGAGACCGTTCGCGACGCGCTCCCGCTGGCCGCCGCGGGCGACCTCGCGAGCGTCGACGACGCGCCCGCCGACCGCGTTCCCGCCGCCGACCTCACGTTCGGACCGCCGCTGGAGCGGTTCGGCAAGCTCTGGGGGATCGGTCTCAACTACGCCGACCACGCCGGCGACCTCGACGAAGACCGCCCGGAGGAGCCGGCGAGCTTCACCAAACCGTCGACCGCGCTGACTGGACCGGGCGGTCCGATCCGGCTGCCGCCGAGCGAGCAGAGCGAGCGCGTGACCGCGGAGGCGGAGCTGGCGGTGGTGACCGGCCGAGAGTGTCGGTCCGTCGCGACCGCGGACGCGGCCGACGTCGTCGCCGGCTACCTCCCGGTAATCGACGTGACCGCCGAGGACGTGCTACGGCGGAACCCCCGCTTCCTCACGCGCGCGAAGAGCTACGACACGTTCCTCGTCGTCGGGCCGGCGATCGCGGTCCCCGACGGCGACATCGACCTTTCCGACGTGACAGTGACGACGCGCGTCAACGGCGAGATCGCGGCCGAAAACGAGGTCCGGAACATGCTGTTTCCGCCCGCCGAGATCGTCTCGTTCCACTCCGAGGTGATGACGCTGCGCCCCGGAGACCTGTTCAGCACCGGAACCCCGGGCGCGGAGCCGATCGAACCCGGCGACGAGGTGCGCGCGACCGTCGAGTCGATCGGCTCCGTGTCGGCGTCGGTGACCGGACACCGGTCGTGATCGGGTGCGCGCCCGGCGAGGGCTCGATCGCCTCGCGTCGTTGCAGTTCTGAGGGAGAAGTATATACGTCGTCGCGTTCCCGAACTCGCGTGGCTCCGTCGTTGCGAAGGGAGCCGGAGAGAGCTAATCACCGACGCAGACGGAGAATAAGGCCCTTTTCCTCGAATGTCTGCCCTTCGTTTACCGGCAGATTTATATATTTTCGTGACTAACTATACGTTAACAGACTGGCGATTCGCGGACCTCGCTGTATTTTCGTCGGGGGATCGTCGGAGCAACCCATGACAGAGACAGACACCTACAGCGGCGGCGGTACGGAGCGAGAACGACTCACGAACGCGAACGACGCCACGGACACGAACGGCGGGGACGAGAGCGGGGAGCGCACGCGAACCCGGGCGACGGAGTCGGCAACCGAGCGGTCGGAGAGCGCCGAGGAGACCACGAGCGAACGGGAGGGCGAGCGGACGACGACCTGCCCCGAGTGCGGCGGACGGCTCGCGAGCGACACGGAACACGGCGAGACGGTCTGCAGCGACTGCGGACTGGTCGTCGAGGAGGACTCGGTCGACCGCGGGCCGGAGTGGCGCGCGTTCAACTCCGGCGAGCGGGACAGCAAGTCACGCGTCGGTGCCCCGACGACGAACATGATGCACGACAAGGGGCTGTCGACGAACATCGGCTGGCAGGACAAAGACGCCTACGGCAAGTCGCTGTCCGGGCGACAGCGACGGCGGATGCAGCGGCTCCGCACGTGGAACGAGCGGTTCCGCACCCGCGACTCGAAAGAGCGCAACCTCAAGCAGGCGCTCGGCGAGATCGACCGCATGGCCAGCGCCCTCGGCCTCCCGGACAACGTCCGCGAGACCGCCTCGGTCATCTACCGCCGCGCGCTGAGCGAGAACCTCCTGCCCGGCCGCTCCATCGAGGGCGTCGCGACCGCAGCGCTGTACGCCGCCGCGAGGCAGGTGGGCAACCCCCGGAGCCTCGACGAGTTCACGGCTGTCTCGCGGGTGGAGAAGATGGAACTCACGCGGACGTACCGCTACGTCGTCCGCGAACTGGGGCTCCGCGTCCAGCCCGCGGACCCGACGAGCTACGTCCCGCGGTTCGTCTCGCGGCTCGACCTGTCGGACGAGACCGAACGTCGGGCCCGCGAACTGCTCGACGACGCCGCGAACGCGGGGATCACGAGCGGAAAGTCACCGGTCGGGCTCGCGGCCGCGGCCGTCTACGCCGCCGCGCTGCTGTCGAACGAGAAAGTGACGCAGAGTCAGGTCTCCGACGTGGCCGACGTCAGCGAGGTCACTATCCGGAACCGGTACAAGGAGCTGCTCGAGGCGAGCGGCGACGTGGCCGCCTGACGCGGCTCCCCCAGTTCCGCCACCCACGTTTTTACTGCGGCCCGCTGTAGGCGGGGACATGGTCGACGCGTTCGTCAGACTCGTCTGTCCGGAGTGTGGCAAGGAGTGGCAGGACAACCCCGCCGATCTTCAGGATCTCCGGTCCAACTTCAGCTGTTCGGCGTGTCACGCGACGCGACGGCTGACCGAGTTCATGCGGACGGAACGCGACCTCGAGGCCGTCCAGCAGTTCCAGTGACCGGTCGGGGCCGCGTCCCGACGGGTCCGGCAGTTCGATCCGGCGGTTCCCGTTCGGTAGTCCCGCATGTGGGACCGGCGGACCGCCCTCAACCGCAGGCAACAGATTACGACGGAGCCGTGGATATCTACAAACGATCCTGAACGATTTGACGAGAACCCACTTCTCCGCCCCGCTACTCACAAAATACGTGAAGACCATGGTAACGTGGCTCAAGATAATAATATATACCTCCAGTAGCAAAGAACTGGTACTCATGAAGAAGCAGGAACTCATCCATCTTCACGGTCTCCTCGCGGAGGTACGAAAACAGTGCGAGTTCTGGGACGACGACGTTGACCTCGAAGCGTATGAGGAACTGGGCGTCAAACCGACATCGATTCACAAATCGAAGACCGACCACAAGGCCGCCGTTTTCAAGCTGACTGAGGGAATCACCGAGCCGATGGAGTCGTCCGAATCGGAGCCGCTGGCCCCGACGGCCGACTGAGACTTACTGCGTGCTGCTCCTCGCCGACCGTTCCGCTCACCGCCCAGCGTCGCGGCCGCGTTCCGCGCGCCGATACTCCTTGTGTGTCGGCACTCAGTCGCCGGCGCTTTCGTCGTCCGCGGCGCGGTCGCTCTCCTCAGGGTCGATTTCGGTGACTGACAGCACCTTCAGCGGGATGTTTCGGAGGCGCTTTCCGATCTCCTTGCGCGCCACGCGGCTGGCGTGTTCGTCGCGATCGACGTTGAACACGTCCATCTGAAGCTCCAAGGCGACCAGCGCCTCGTCCGCCGCGACGAAGGCCGGGTCGAGCTGCTCGCCGCTCGGCGACGTCCGCGTCCCGGCGTCGATCTCGACGTAGTTGAGGTCCGGGTTGAGCATCTCGCCGGTCTTCGAGATAGCGATCCGGACCGCCTCGTCGACGGTCTCCACGTCGTACACCGGAACCGCGGCCTCGACGACGACTCGACAGTCCATCACGGGGAGATATACCACGCGAACGAGTATCAAACTTCGGCCGCGGCCGGGTTTCGGACGCCTCCCTCACTCGCCGCCGGCGCGGAGGTAGTAGAACACGTACGTCTGCGCGTAACCGGCGAACTCGTCGCCGAACCGCTCGCGGAGCGCCCGCGACGTCGCCGCGTAGCTCCCGCGGTCGCAGTCGGGGTAGTACTCCTCGATGGTGGTTCGGATCCAAGTGTCCAACGGCACCGCTTCGAGGAAGCCGAGCGAGAACAGCAGCACGCAGTCGGCGACCTTGTCCCCGACGCCGACGAACCGCGTGAGCGACTCGCGGGCCTCCTCATACGGCAGGTCGGCCGCCTCCCGGGGGTCCGCCTCGCCGCTCGCGACCATCTCGGCGGTGCGCTGGACGTACGGCGCGCGGTAGCCTAAGGAGAGGTCGCGGAGTTCGTCCTCCGTGCGCGCCGCTAACTGCTCGGGCGTCGGGAAGGCGCGATACGTCTCGTCGCCGAGCGCGACCGCGTCGCCGTAGGTCTCGCGGAGTCGACGTTGCATTCCGTGGATGCGGGCGACGCGCATCTGCGCCGAGCAGATGAACGAGATCAGGCAGGGAAAGACCGGGTCGCGGGTCAGCCGCATCCCCTCGTAGGCGTCGTACGCGCGCTCCAGAAGGGAGAGATCCGGCGTGGCGTCTAAGATCGCGTCGAGGTCGTCGTCGAGCCGGAGCAGGTGGGCCAAGAGGGGCTCGGCGTCGGTCGACGCCTCCCAGCGGAGCGTCCCGTCGTGGACGCCGCCCTCCTGTCGGACCCGGACCGCGACGCGCTCGTCGGTCACACCGGGGATCGGGTCGACGACAGTCTCGTACCACGCGTCGCCGCCGTGCGCGTGAAGCTCTCCGTAGGTGTCGCCGTCCGCGCGGTTCCAGAGGTAGCTCTGTCCGCTTTCGAGCGTCGCCTGAAGGTCGAACGGTCCGGCCAAGTCGCCAACGTCGATCGCCCCGCGTTCCATCGCGTTCGGGAAGGGGACGGGCGGACATGCGGGTTTCGGTCCCGGACCGCCGCCGAGGACGGCTTTTTGTTCGCCGGACCCGTACCGCGGGTATGCCGACGTACAGGCGGACGACTCGGGTGCCGGCTCCGATCGAAGACGTGTGGGCGTTTCACTCCACGGTCGACGGACTGCGAGAACTCACTCCCGACTGGATGCGCCTCCGGATCGGCGACGTCGAGGGGCCGGACGGCTCGCCGGACCCCGAAGTCCTCGTCGCCGGGTCGACGATCGAGATGTCGCTCAGGCCGTTCGGGATCGGGCCGCGACAGCGGTGGACCTCGCGGATCACTGAGCGTGATCCCGAGGGGACGACTCCGCCCGAGCGCTCCGCCCGGTTCGTCGACGAGATGGAGGGCGGCCCGTTCCGGCGCTGGGAACACACGCACGCGTTCTACGCCGACGGCGACGAGACCCTCCTCGTCGACGCGGTCGCGTATCGGCTGCCGCTCGGACCGCTCGGGGACGCCGCCGGGCCGCCGGCGAAGATCGGCTTCGAGGGGATGTTCCGCGACCGGCACCGCCGGACGATCGAGCGGTTCTCGGAGTACTGAACGCCGTCGCAGACCGGAACTGCGGACCGAACCGCCTACAGCGACGCGGCCCGCGTCGCGTCCGCACCGAAGGTGAGTTCGAAGACGGCACCGTCGTCGTTCCGCGCCTCGATGTCCCACTCGTGCGCCTCGACGATGCGGTCGACGATCGCTAAGCCGATCCCGGAGCTGTCGGCCGACGAGACGCCCGAATCGAAGACCGTGTCGACCAGTTCGATCGGGATCCCGGGACCGTCGTCCGCGACGTACAGTCCCCTGTCGCCGCCCGCAGCGAGCGGTCCGATCTCTATCGTGACATCCCGACCGCCGTGGTCGATCGCGTTCCGGAAGAGGTTCTCGAATGCCTGCCGGAGCCGGCTCGGATCGGCCTCGACGCGGCCGATCTCGTCGGCGATCGTGAGGGTCGCGTCGGGCGCACGCACCGACTGCCACGCCTCCTCCGCGATGGCCTCGATCGGAACCGGCTCCGTGTCACCGATCGCCTCGCCGCGCCGGGCGAGCATGAGAAGGTCGTCGATCAGCGTCTCCATGCGGTCGACCGCACCGTTCATGGCCTCGTAGCGCGTCGGTGAGAGCTCCTCCTCTGAGAGGGAGAGGTATCCCGAAATCACGTTGAGCGGGTTCCTGAGGTCGTGTGACACGACGGCGCTGAACTGTTCGAGCTGTTCGGCCTGCCGTCGGAGCGCAACCCGGCGATCGTTGCGTGCGATCGTGTGCGCGACCAAATCACCGAGCGTGCGGTACAGGTCGACCTCGTCGTCCGTCCAGACGCGACAGTCGTCGGACTCGAACGCGACGATCCCGCTCAGTTCCCAGTCGACGACGAGCGGTACATGAACCGTCGCCGGCGGTCGTTCGCCCGTCTCAGCGCTCCCGTCGCCGGAAAACGCCGGTGCGGCAGACGAACGCGCGACGTTGGTGAACGTCGATAGCTGGTCTGGGTTGGGGAAGTCCTCGAACGCCCTCGGTTCCGGTTCGGATCCGTCAGGACACCAGCTGTACGCGGGCACGAATCGGCCGTCGTCCTCCCGATAGCAGACGATCCGATCGAGTTCGGCGTGTTCGCCGACGTTCTCCATCGTCCACTCGATCTTCGTGTCGACCTCGTCGGTCCGCGTACTCATCAGCGTCGTTCCGGCGTCGAGCAACACGTCCGCGAGCCGGGCGACGTCGTCGTCGCCGAGTTGAACGCGATCGGGATCCGCTCGGTTCGCAAAACACTCGACGAGCCGAGCGACATCATCGGGTCCGTCAGCGGTCGAGTCTCGCCCGCCCACCTCCACCACGTCGTCCACGTCGGCCGACAACAGGGCGCGGATCGTCGCCGTCGTCGCGTCCTCGACGAGCGCGATCACTGGTACGTTCGACGGAAGTCGCTTGAGGCGGTCCCGTACCGCCCCGTCGGTCGTGGCCGCGGCGGTGACGACTACCACACAGGTCGCGTTTAGCGGTCCCTCACCCTCGCGGTCCGCGTCGAGGTCGGCGGGGGCAAGCGCGCGAAACGTCGGGCCGTCGGTCCCCTCCCAAGCGGCGTCCACTGCGCGGGACACGCGTTCGCCAGCGCTCGCGTCGTCGCCCACGAACGCGACGACTGTTCGCCGGTCCATACCCCGTTCAATCGGTCTGCGGGCTTCAACGTTTATCCCAAAATATCGAGGGTGAAAACGCTACTCAGGATCGGCGGCCGCCGTGACGTAGATCCCGAAGAGGACGATACAGCCGCCGGAAACGGTGGCCGGCGTCGGGGCCTCTGACAGCAACGCGAACGCGAGCAGCGTCGCACCGACCGGTTCGCCGAGCAGCGAGACGGAGACGACGCTCGATTCGAGGTGTGCGAGCGCCCAGTTGAGGACGGTGTGACCGAGCAGTCCCGGTCCCACCGCCAGCCCGACGAACAGCAGCCACTCCCTGAGCGGGTAGCCGGTGAGCGGACGCCCGGCGGCGAGGACGAACGCGAGCAGCACGACCACGCAGACGCCGTACACGACCGTGACGTAGGGGATCAGCGAGATTCGCTGGCGCAGCGAACGCCCCGCCAGCACGTAGCCCGCGGCGGCGACCGCACCGGACAGCGCGAGCGCGTTCCCGTACAGGGGACGGGGACCGATCGCCACGCCGCCGAGGAGGTCGCCGAGGGACATCGACACCATCCCGACCACGGCGACCGCGATGCCCGCGGCCATGCGACGCGTGACGCGTTCGCGCAACAGCAGCCACGCGCCGAGCGCGACGAACACCGGTTGGGCCTGAACCAGCGTCACGCTCGCCGCGACGCTCGTCCACCGGAGGCTTTCGAACCACGCCGCGAAGTGGACGGCGAGCGCGACCCCGGACAGAGCCGCGAACGCGAGGTCCCGAGACCGGATCCGCGCGAACTCCCCGCGGTACCGCCACGCGGCGACAGAGGCCAGCGGCAGCGTCGTGAACAGCACCCGGTAGAACGCGGCGACGGAGCTCGGCGCGTCGCTCAGGCGCACGAGGGTCGCCCCCGCGCTCACGGCAGCGACCGCGACCGCCAGTCCCGCACTCGGTGACACCGCCGGCTTCGAGTCCATCGGGTCTCGCGGTCGTTCGAGCGGCGGGTGCTTACGGGTTTCGAGTGACAGTTGATTCGGTCGAAAGGGGCCGCCTCCGTCGTCCGACGGACGCAGCGACGGAGACTTGACTCCTCGGCTCGAACCGCGGGCCATGTGTGCGGACACGTTCGGAGTCGGCATTCGCGTCACCGAGACGGAGCTCCGGGTCGTCGTCGGCGTCCCCTCCGACATCGACTCCGGGTGGACCGACCCCGAAACGTTCCAGTCGCTCGTGGCGGAGACGGTGTGGGAGCGCCTCGATCAACGCCGGACGTTGGAGGCCGTCGCCGCGCGATACGAGACCGGCGAGACGGCACCCCTCGGAAGCGTGACCATCGAGCCGGACGGGACGGTCATGGAGACAGACCTCGAACGCGTCGGTGCGGCGGACGACTGAAGCGATTACCGAGGCGGTGGAGCGACCGTGACGCGAGCTGCGGTTCAGTCGTCGGACGCGCCCGTCTCAACCGCGGCACCAATGGCCCACGCTCGATCCGGACGGTACGCGGTGAGATCGTATCGGGTCGGTCCCACGGTCTCGCTCCACGTGTCCAGCGCGCCGAGCGTCACCAGCCCTGATAGCGTCGCTCCGAGCGTTCGCGGCGTCGTCTCGGGATCCGTCAGCGCGGCGTGGACCTGTTTCGACTGCGGGTAGTTACGGTCGCACGCTTCAATCCCCCGTTTGGCCTCCGCCCAATGCCGGCGGACGTACCCGAAGGTCGTCGGATCCTCGCGGGAGAGCCGTTCGACCGCGGCCGTCTCCGCGTCGGTACCGACGAGCGAATCGACGCGGTTACCCATCCGAGACACAACCTCCGCGGGGCCCCCGCGGGCGTATCCGATCGCGATCCGGTTCGCCCGCTCCGCGAACCGTGCTACGAACCGGTCCGTGAACGCGACTGCGGAGTCGGGACCGTCGCGCGCGGCGACGGGCGCGAGGTCGTCGATTACCAGATCGACCGTCCCCGGAGGAGCGCCGTCGAGGTGGGACGCCAGGGCGTCGAGAACCCGTTCGTTCCCGGCTTCACGACCGAGTATCGTGTACGCGAGCCCCCCGTTCGCCATGACCTGCGTCGACGAGGCGGCCCCGCTTCGGGTGACATCACTCGCGTCTACCACCGCCTCCCGACTCGGCGGCCCCGCGGCCGTTCGCTGCCAACCGGTCCGCCACGCCTCGACATCGGTCCCGAACAATACCGACACCACCCGCTCTGCGGTGATTCCGTCGCGAACCGACGGACGATCCCCACAGGCCAGTCGCACCGTGGCGTCGGCGTCGTTCGGTCCGTCCATGATACGTTAGCTTCACCGACAAAACTCATAAACTTACGGATGATGCTATCAGTACTGATATGATTATCGGCGCGGCGACGGCCCGCCCGTTGCTCGCGGGCCGGTGACCGAGTACGCCGCCGCTACTCGCGGGAACGAGGCCAACACGCACTGAGTCCGGCCGCTCTCACCTGTACGTGCGACTATCGATCAGTCGTAGACGGTCGCGTGCGAGACCGCGAGTGCGCGGGCTCGCAACACATGAAAACAGCCCACGGGCAGTGTGCCCGTGGGCTGGTAGATGAGAGCAGAATGCTCTCGTATGAATAGGGAGGCGGCGACTCGTGGTTTCCAGAGGATCGCTCACTCCAGTACTTCACGATACGCTGGTGGGCTTAACTTCCGTGTTCGGAATGGGTACGGGTGTCTCCCCACCGCTTTGGCCGCCTTCATGCCGACTCTCGGATTCGAACCGAGACTCTCTCTGTCCGTCGAGACGTTAAGAGACGCCTGTGTCGGTCGTGGTTCGGTATCAACCGTGTATATCGTGCGATCCAGGTACCGCCTGAACTCATGCGAGTCGTGGCGCGTCAGCGCCAATGAATGTGGCTCGGTCTGTTAGTTCTCGTGGGCTTAACACCTCGTTGCCTCGGTGCGTACACCCCGAGTCTATCGAACTCGTCTTCTACGAGTGACCTCTGTGGTACCTCTTTTCCATGTGGGTTTCGAGCTTAGATGCGTTCAGCTCTTACCCCGTGTCGCGTGGCTACTCGGCAGCTGCCCTTCCGGACAACCGATACACCAGTGGCGACCAAACGTAGTTCCTCTCGTACTATACGTTCGTTCACGTCAGGTACCTCACACCCCCAATAGATAGCAGCCGACCTGTCTCACGACGGTCTAAACCCAGCTCACGACCTCCTTTAATAGGCGAACAACCTCACCCTTGCCCGCTTCTGCACGGGCAGGATGGAGGGAACCGACATCGAGGTAGCAAGCCACTCGGTCGATATGTGCTCTTGCGAGTGACGACTCTGTTATCCCTAAGGTAGCTTTTCTGTCATCTACGGGTCCCATTCCGGAACCTCGTAGGTTCGCTAGACCACGCTTTCGCGTCAGCGTTCCTCGTTGGGAAGAACACTGTCAGACCATCTTGTGCTCTTGCGCTCTTCGCCGGATTCCCGACCCGGCTGAGATGATCTTCGGGCGCGCTCGATATCTTTTCGAGCGCGTACCGCCCCAGTCAAACTGCCCGGCTACCGGTGTACTCCTCCCGGAGTGAGAGTCGCAGTCACCGACGGGTAGTATTTCAATGCTGTCTGGGTGGCGCGCTAGCGCGCGTACCTCTGTAACGACTCCTACCTATGCTGCACATCGGCGACCACGTCTCAGCGACAGCCTGCAGTAAAGCTCTATAGGGTCTTCGCTTCCCCTTGGGGGTCTCCAGACTCCGCACTGGAACGTACAGTTCACCGGGTCCAACGTTGGGACAGTGGCGCTCTCGTTTATCCATTCATGCAAGCCGCTACTGAAGCGGCAAGGTACTACGCTACCTTAAGAGGGTCATAGTTACCCCCGCCGTTGACGGGTCCTTCGTCCTCTTGTACGAGGTGTTCAGATACCCGCACTGGGCAGGATTCAGTGACCGTACGAGTCCTTACGGATTTGCGGTCACCTGTGTTGTTACTAGACAGTCGGAGCGCCCGAGTCACTGCGACCTGCCTCGTCGGAGGCAGGCATCCCTTCTTCCGAAGGTACGGGACTAACTTGCCGAATTCCCTAACGTCGGTTCTCCCGACAGGCCTTGCCTTGCGCTGGCAGAGCACCTGTGTCGGATCTCGGTACGGACACTATGCTTGCCTTTTCACGGGCCCTATGTACGGCTGACTTTCGCTGTTTCGCGTTTCGCTCGCTTCGTACCGTGACGGTGTCCACGAGTTTCCACGATTCGACCGGGCGAGTGCCCGGCTCAGCGTTCCACACGGCGTCGGCGTTTACTGCATAGCGGCGCTGGAATATTAACCAGCTTCCCGTCGGTGTAGTCAAGTTGTGGTACACCTTAGGACCGGCTAACCCTCGGCTGAACGGCAGTGCCGAGGAACCCTTGCTCTTCAGGCCGTCGAGGGTCTCACCCGACTATCGCTGCTACTGTGACCAGGATTGTCGTTACTGGACGGTCCACACGAGCTCTCGCCCGGGCTTCCGTCCGACCAGTACGCCAACCTACACGGTTGCCTTGTGACAGGCACGGCCAGGTCTCGGTGGTAGATTTGAGCCCCGATCATTTTGGGCGCCTCAAACCTCGGCCGGTAAGCTGTTACGCTTTTCTTAGCGGGTAGCTGCTTCTAAGCTCACCTCCCGGCTGTTTAGGGCTTGAGACCACCTTCGAATCGCACTTAATCTACACTTTGGGACCTTAACCCGGCTCTGGGTTGTTCCCCTCACGGTACACAGGCTTACCCCGCGCACCGGACTCCCTTCGTCTACAGCGCCTGCGGGTTTGGAGTTCGACAGGATGGCCGACTCCTCTCGGAGGCGGGTCATCCAATCGGTAGCTCTACCCCGCGGGCTACCTCGGATGAGGTCATGCTTCGACATGTTTCGGTTGGAACCAGCTGTTGCCAGGCTCGATGGGCCTTTCACCCCTACACACGAGTCACGAGAGGGTATTGTAGAACACCAACTCTAACAGGCCTCCACGTGGCTTTCGCCACGCTTCACCTTGCTCGCGCGTAGATCGCCTGGTTTCGGGTCGCACCCGATTGACTCCCCGCGCTTGAACACGGTGGCCCTCGCACGAATGTGCTGCGGCCGTATCGGTTTCCCTGCGCCTTCCCCGGTTCACGGGTTAGACTCGCCAATCAAGTGCACTCCCTGGGTCGTTTTTCAAAACGCACGACACGACGCCGGCTCGTCTCTCTTCCTACTAGAGAATCGCTTCTCGGTCGTTTTGAGAGACGCCTTGTACGCCCTGTCGCTCGATCGCCAGCTGATTTCAGGCCCTATTGCACCGCCCTTTTCGGGGTGCTTTTCAGCGTTCGCTCACGCTACTTGTTCGCTATCGGTCTCGAGGAGTGTTTAGCCTTCTCAGGGGATGCCTGAGGTGTTCACAGAGGATATCCGACCCCTGCTACTCTGGATTTGACGCCATCTGTACTGACTCATCTTACGGGGTTGTCACCCTGTTTCACGCTCCGTTCCAGGAGACTTCAGATGAGTTGTCGAGATTTGGTTGTCAACCCGAACACCACATTGGTCCGAAGACCTTCGGTTTGGGCTGTGTCGCGTTTACTCGCGGTTACTGACGACATCGCGTTTGCGTTCTTTTCCTGCCCTTACTGAGATGTTTCAATTCAGGGCGTTCCCTATTGCGCGTGGCAATTGTTGAACGGATTCCGATTGGGAGATCTCGTGTTCTTTCCCTCCATGCGGGTCCCACGAGCTTTTCGCAGCTTGGCACGTCCGTCGTCGGCTCTCGAGCCGAGCCATTCACCAGCTGGCACAGTAGCCAGTAGTGTGCCAGCCAACTCTCAGAAGAGAGTGCTGACGGTGTCAGAAATACTCGTCAGAGTATTCCGACTGTATATGGTTCACTGACGTTCCACGAACTCGGATGAGTTCAGTGGACGTCTGGATCGCACGTATACACGGTTGTCATTGAATCGCCCCGGGTGTGTGCGGGGCGTTCGTCGAACCCTTCCCATCCGCGGTTTCCCGGGATGGTGCATCGGTCGTCGTGTTCAGTCCGAATCGCGTCTCCCACTTAAGGGGACGGATTTGGACTGAACGGACATGGACTCACTGGGATTCGAACCCAGGGCATCCTCCTTGCAAGGGAGGCACTCTACCGCTGAGCTATGAGCCCACCTTCCCTGTGGGGAAGGTCTGTCTCGCGTGTTGTGTGGGCCGTGGTCGTTCTAGGGTGTCCAAGCCGGTGGGTGGACGGACGTACACAGACTAGTGCGAATGAGTAGTGACCGTTCTGGTGAACGGTCGTAAGGTGAGCCTCCCGTGTGGGAGGTCTCAGGTCGGTGGAGGTGATCCAGCCGCAGATTCCCCTACGGCTACCTTGTTACGACTTAAGCCCCCTTGCGAAGCCCAGATTCGACGTACGTGGTACGCCTCATCCGGACCTCACTCGGGTGCTTTGACGGGCGGTGTGTGCAAGGAGCAGGGACGTATTCACCGCGCGCTTGTGACACGCGATTACTACCGAATCCAGCTTCATGTGGGCGAGTTGCAGCCCACAATCCGAACTACGATCGAGTTTCTGAGATTACCGTCTCCTTTCGGAGTTGGAACCCTTTGTCTCGACCATTGTAGCCCGCGTGTTGCCCAGCACATTCGGGGCATACTGACCTACCGTTGCCCGTTCCTTCCTCCGTGTTAGCCACGGCGGTCTCCCTACTGTCCCCAGCTACCTCGCGGTACTGCTGGCAAGTAAGGATGCGGGTCTCGCTCGTTGCCTGACTTAACAGGACGCCTCACGGTACGAGCTGACGGCGGCCATGCACCTCCTCTCTGAAGCTCGGATAAGGTCATCAACCTGATCGTCATTACTACAGTCGATGCTGGTGAGATGTCCGGCGTTGAGTCCAATTAAACCGCAGGCTCCTCCGGTTGTAGTGCTCCCCCGCCAATTCCTTTAAGTTTCATCCTTGCGGACGTACTTCCCAGGCGGCCTGCTTAGCGGCTTCCCTACGGCACAGCACCCACTCGTAGTGGGAGCCACACCTAGCAGGCATTGTTTACGGCCAGGACTACCCGGGTATCTAATCCGGTTCGAGACCCTGGCTTTCGTCCCTCACTGTCGGATCCGTTCTCGCGACGTGCTTTCGCCATCGGCGGTCCGTCCAGGATTACGGGATTTCACTCCTACCCCGGACGTACCCGTCGCGCCTTCCGGTCCCAAGCCACGCAGTTTCTACCGGGCGTCCACCTGTTGGGCAGGTGGATTTCCCGATGGACTTGCGTGGCCAGCTACGGACGCTTTAGGCCCAATAAGATCGGCCATCACTTGGGCTGCCGGTATTACCGCGGCGGCTGGCACCGGTCTTGCCCAGCCCTTATTCTGGTACCGCCTTAGGGTACCGAAAAGCACAGGCGCTATGCCTGTGCACTTGGGATCCCCCTATCGCACTGTCGTGCAGTGTAAAGGTTTCGCGCCTGCTGCGCCCCGTAGGGCCCGGAATCTTGTCTCAGATTCCGTCTCTGGGTTCTCACTCTCATGACCCATACCGATTATTGGCACGGTGGGCCGTTACCCCACCGTCTACCTAATCGGCCGCAGCCACATCCTTCGGCGCCGGAGCGTTTGGCATACCACTCATTCCAGTGGTGGTATGGTATGTACTATTAGCCTCAGTTTCCCGAGGGTATTGTACTCCGAAGGGTAGTTTGGCCACGTGTTACTGAGCTATTCGCCACGAGTATGAACTCGTACGACTAGCATGGCTAAATCGGATCCCAATAGCAATGGCCTCCGGCAGGATCAACCGGAATGAGTATCCTTCGAGCCTGATTCCCGGCTCGAAGGGGGTGTTGGCGGGTGTCAATCTCGTTGGAGACGAGAGTCGACACACCATTGCATTGGTCTGTGTGGTGTCCGGTTCCAGCCAGCGGCTTGGATGGCACCGAACGACCACGGCTCACATCAGATCGCCGCTTACGCCGGAGCGCAGGGGGCGCGATCCTCATCGGGTGAGTCGGACAAGCCGACTCTGCGAAACCGGGCCGAATTGAACGGCCCGAGTCCGCGGTGCGTTCTTCGCGTATTGACCGAACGGGCTTATACACTTAAGCACGTCGGAACGCTTTCGGCCGGCCGCGTCTGCGGCCGACCGGTGCCCCCACGTCGGGGGCTCCTCGCATTTCTTCGAATGCCCGGGTTGTATTTAACCCCGTCGAACTATATGCGCCACGTCATGCGATTTCATGGAACGGTTCGCGGGAGACCGATCGGTCGAGACGCGATAGTATCGAGGTGAAACTATGTCAGTCGGGAGGTCACGTGAACGAGAGTCAGGGGTATATTTCTCTAAAATTTGTCATATATTCGAGACAGGATTTCTGGCTCGTCACGCGAGTCTGCGATCGAACATCGTATCCCAGTGATAGCCGGTCGTTTATACCACGGGCGTTTATAAGGGAGGGGGCCACATATAAAAGCGAACGATGACGAACCCTGCAGACTCGATCGAGATTCAAAACGTTGTTGCATCGACGGGTATCGGTCAGGAGCTCGATTTGGAGGCGCTCGCGGAGGACCTCCCGGGCGCGGATTTCAACCCCGACAACTTCCCCGGCCTCGTGTACCGGACCCAAGAGCCGAAGGCGGCCGCACTCATCTTCCGTTCGGGCAAGATCGTCTGCACGGGCGCGAAGAGCATCGACGACGTCCACGAGGCGCTCGGCATTATCTTCGAGAAGCTCCGGGGGCTCCAGATCCCCGTCGAAGACGATCCGGAGATCACCGTTCAGAACATCGTGTCGAGCGCGGATCTCGGGCACAACCTCAACCTCAACGCCCTCGCGATTGGTCTCGGTCTCGAGGACGTGGAGTACGAGCCGGAGCAGTTCCCCGGACTCGTCTACCGGATGGACGAGCCCGAGGTAGTCATTCTCCTCTTCGGGAGCGGAAAGATCGTCATCACGGGCGGCAAACGCACCGATGACGCGGAGGAGGCGGTCGAAGAGATCGTCGAACGTATCGAAGGACTCGGGCTGCTCGGCTGACGCGGTCCCGCATCGATCGGTCTGTTCGGAAGCCCTTGTTTCAATAAGGCCGACGGAGCGTTGGGGGGCTGAATCCGGGTTGTACGGCCCGATTACGCGTCCGCGTCTTCGGTGAGTACCTCTTTCACGACGCTCGGATCCTCCAGAAGCTGGTGTTTCGTGTAGCTGCCCTCGGCGCTGCCGCCGCTGTGTTTCGACTGTTCGATGATGTCTAGGAACGCGTGTTCCTTCAAGAGGTCGCGGACACGCCGGAGCGAGAGGCTGTCAGAACCCTCCTGTCGACAGATGTTCTCGTATATCTCGTACACCCGGCTCGTTCGGAACCCGTCCTGCCGGCCGTTCGAGAGCGACAACAGCGCAAGCGCCTGGAGGACGTACCGTGAGTGCGGCGTGGATCCGCGGATGAGCTCTCGGAACCGGTCGGTCTCCGCTCGCTCGCGCGCCTGCGTGACGAACTCCTCGCGGACCGTGGGTTCACCGTTCGCCTGAGCGATCTCGCCAGCGTACCGGAGGATGTCGATCGCCTTCCGGGCGTCGCCGTGTTCGCGTGCGGCGAGCGCAGCGGCACGGGGGATCGTCGACGGTTCGAGGACATCGTCGTGGAAGGCGTCCGCGCGCGCTTGCATGATTTCCCGGAGTTGATTCGCGTCGTACGGCGGGAAGACGAACTCGCGTTCACACAGGCTCGATTTGACCCGTTCGTCCATCCGGTCTTTGTACTGGATCTTGTTGCTGATCCCGACGACACCGAGCTTACAGTCGGTGATCTTTCCGGCCTCGCCGGCGCGGGACAGCTGCATCAGGATGGCGTCGTCGTCGAGTTTATCGATCTCGTCGAGGAGGATCAAGACCACGTCGTATCGCTGATCGAGGATTCGCCAGAGGCGCTTGTAGTACGTGGACGTCGAGAGCCCTTTGTCGGGAACGTTGATACCGGTTTCCTCGGGGTCGTTGACACCCTCGGCGATGGTCTGGACCGCCTGCGTCTCCGTAGTGTCTTGGGCGCAATCGACGTAGGCGAACGTCGCCGTGACGCCCTCCTCGCTGGCTGTCGAAACGAGCCGCTTCGAGACGTACTTCGCACACAGCGATTTGCCGGTGCCCGTCTTCCCGTAGATGAGCACGTTGCTCGGACTCTGCCCGAAGATGGCCGGGTTGACCGCCGTCGCCAGGTCGGCTATCTCGTCATCTCGACCGACGATACGCCCCTCGCCCGGGAGGTGGCTGATCTCGAGGAGTTCCTTGTTCGCGAAGATGGGGTCCTCTCTCGTGAAGAGGTCGTCCGCTGCGTCCATGAGGGAGACACCGCGTTTCCGGTGAAATGCGTTCCGTTTTCGTCACCGCGCGGAGAGAGTAGTCCAAGCGTTGATTGGTGTTTGAGACACACACCGTGTTTCCGGTGAAATGGAGGATAGGGGTGTGGGTCGGGGATAGGGGTGTGGGTCGGGATAGAAGCGTGGACGAGGAATCGTGAGGATCAGTTTCAACATAGATAAAAATCTACAGTCGCAATCGGAGAGTAGAGAAAACAGCGGTCAGAGGAGGGAAAAACAGCAATCAGAGAGCGAGATGAGCATCAATCGGAGGATCGAAACGGCAGTAGCGTGAGAGCGTCAACCCGTCGTATTTCACCGGAAATGAGGTGTACGACGAGGGCGTCCCGTTCCATCGGGGGGAGACCGCGTTTCCAGTGAAATACCGGACCGACTTCTAGTGAGCCGTTGACGACTCCACTTGACGAGCGCTACTCCGGATTAGGTAATAAATCCTGTTGTTCTGTATTAGACACAAAGGGATCTCAGCGTCATACCGACATCCTACTCACACCCATCTGACCCCCAATTTCACCGGAAACACGGTGTGTCTCTCCGAGCAAAAACGAGCTCGACCGTTGCGCAAACTACCGTTCGAGGGAGTCTCGGACCTCGTACCGCACGCCGTCTTCGCGGAGTCGCGTCGTATGTCGGGAGAGTTCGTCGGTCGATACGAGCAACAGCACGTTCAGCCCGCGGAGGGCGGCCTGCGAGACGCCCGTTGCCGACCCGAACCGGACATCCGGCCGGAGGCCGGTCCGGGTCGCGAGCGCGTACGCCTCCGTCCCGCCGACCGCAATCAAGTCCGCCGCCGCGGCGCGGTCCGTAATGACGTCGGAGGACGGGGGATCCCCTTCTGTCACCGCCGGGACCGGAACGACCGTCACCACGCCCGGGTCGTACTCCACGACGCCCTCGAACTCGGTGACGCCAACCGCCTCCCCCGCCTCGCCACCGGTGACGACGACGGCGGTCGCCGACCCGCCCTCGGGAACGGCGTGTAACACGCCGTCGCGCATCACGAGGCCGACCTCGTCGCCCTCCTCGACCGCGTCGGCCGCGACGGCAGCGTCGACGTCGACGCTTCCCAAGACGTCGTCAGACACCCGAGAGACGAACTCCGAGAGGGCATCGGTCCGCGTGATGATCCAGTCGACACCCTCCTTCGTCACCTCGTACCGACCCCGACCGCGCTTCTCCACGTACCCGCCGTCGACTAAGTCCCTGACGTAGTCGCTCACGGCCTGTGAGGTCACGCCGATGACGTCCGCGATCTCCTCTTGGCTCACGGCGGGTTGTCGCGCCGCGATCTCGACGAGAACTCGGTATCGAGTCGCATCGCGCCGGTTGTCGAGCACTCGCGGTGCGGTCGCCTCGCCCGGATCCTCGCTCGGTTCCATACCAATATTGTCGTAGTTGGAAACAAGTAAATTTGGTGTACGGCCACCCCGTGACGAAACGAGACCGCGAGTCTCGAACCTCCGTTCCGGTTGTGAGTGAAAACGAAGAAACTCGAAACGGAATCGGCCGCAGCCACTCACGTGTCCCGCAGACACATGCGATTCCGGTGCGGACGCGACGTGGCTACTCTCGCACGGACGCGATACCCCTACTCTCACACGGACGCGACGCCGCTACTCCTGTGCGTCCACGACGGCGACGCTGGCGAGGTTGACGATGTCTTTCACCTCGTCGCCGCGCTGGAGCACGTGGACCGGCTGGTCCATGCCGACGAGCATCGGTCCGATGGCCTCGGCACCGCCGAGGCGCTGAAGCAGTTTGTACCCGATGTTCCCGGCTTCGAGGTTCGGGAACACGAGGACGTTCGCCGCGTCGTCGAGTTCGGAAAACTCGTAGGTCCCGTTGAGGATGTCGTCGACGACCGCGGTGTCGGCCTGCATCTCGCCGTCGACGGGGAAGTTGACGCCATCATCCGACTGGAGGATGTTCACCGCGTCCCGCGGCTTCCGCGTCCCCTCGTTGTCGACGCTGCCGAAGTTGGAGTACGACAGCATCGCCGCGCGCGGTTCGACGTTGAACCGTCGCGCGAGGTCGGCGGTGTGGCGCGTCACCTCCGCCAGCGTCTCTGCGTCCGGGTCCTGGTTGACCGTCGTGTCGGCACAGAAGATGACCCGGTTCTTGAACGTCAACATGTAGACGCCGGCGACAGTATCCGTGTCCTCGGCCGATCCGACGATCTGAAGCGGTGGGCGAAGCGCCGACGGGTAGTGGTGCGTGAGTCCGGTGAGCATCGCGTCGACGTCGCCGGTCTCCACCATGACGCTGCCGAGGTAGTTGGTGTCCCGCTCGACCAGATCGTCCGCCTCGCGTTTCGTGATCCCCTTGCGCTTGCGGAGTTCGTACAGCCGCTCGCCGTACCCGGAGACGTCTCGGTTGTCGGGGTCGACGACCTCGGGCTGGAACGAGAGACCGAGCTCGGCCGCGGTCCGCGAGATGGTGTCGGCGTCGCCGAGCAACACCGGCTCCGCGATCCCCTGCTCGGAGAGCTGATAGGCCGCGCGGATCATCTTCTCGTCGGTGCCCTCGGCGAGCGCGATCCGCTTCGGATCGCTCTTCGCTTTGTTCAACACGACCCGCATCATTTCCCGAGACTTCCCTAAGCGGGCTTCGAGCCGCTCGCGGTACTGCTCCAGATCGATCTCGGTCCGTGCCGACCCGGACTCCATCGCGGCCTCCGCGACGCGCGGGGCCAACTCGAACAGCACCCGGGGGTCGAGCGGCTTCGGAATGACGTAGTCGGGACCGAACTGGAGCGGGTCGTCACCGTACGCCTTCACGACCGCGTCCGGGACGTCCTTGCGCGCGAGGTCGGCGAGCGCCTCCGCGGCGGCCGCCTTCATCTCCTCGTTGATCTCCGTCGCGCGCACGTCGAGCGCGCCGCGGAACAAGAAGGGGAACCCGAGGACGTTGTTCACCATGTTCGGGTAGTCCGAGCGCCCCGTCGCCATGATCACCGTGTCGTCGCGGGCGTCCTTCGCGTCCTCGTAGGTGATCTCCGGGTCGGGGTTCGCCATCGCGAAGATGATCGGGTCGGCGGCCATCGAGCGGACCATCTCCTGCGAGACGATTCCGCCGACGGAGAGACCGACGAACACGTCGGCACCCTCCATGGCGTCGGCGAGGTCGCCGCCCTCGACCGGACTGGCGAACTGGCTCTTGTACTCGTTGACGTCGCCCGCCTCGACGCGCTCCTCGGTGATGATGCCGGAGGAGTCACACATCGTGATGTTCTCCTCGCGCGCGCCGAGCGAGACGTAGAACCGGGCCGTCGCGATGGCGGACGCGCCGGCACCGGAGAAGACGATGTCGAGCTCGGAGAGCTCCTTGTCGGAGATATCGACCGCGTTCATCAGCGCCGCGCCGGAGATGATCGCGGTGCCGTGCTGGTCGTCGTGGAACACCGGCACGTCCATCTCCTCCCGGAGCCGCTCCTCGATTTTGAAGCACTCAGGGGCCTTGATGTCCTCTAAGTTGATCCCGCCGAACGTTGGCTCCATCGCCTTCACCGCCTCGCAGAACGGATCGACGGAGTCGATGTCGAGTTCGATGTCGAACACGTCGATGTCGGCGAAGCGCTTGAACAGCACGCCTTTCCCCTCCATGACGGGCTTCGACGCGGACGCGCCGATGTCCCCGAGCCCGAGGACGGCGGACCCGTTGGACACGACGGCGACGAGGTTCCCCTTCGCCGTGTACTCGAAGACCGACTCGGGGTCGGCCGCGATGTCGCGGCACGGGGCCGCGACTCCCGGCGAGTAGGCTAACGAGAGGTCTCGCTGCGTGTTCGTGGGTTTCGTCGTCTCGATCGCGATCTTTCCGGGCGGGTCCTGTCGGTGGTACTCCCGCGCGTCATCATCCAGTCCCATATCTCCCTCCATTCATGAACGGAGTAAAAAGGTATCCGATGGTGTCGAATATACGATTCGACGTTCGACGATACGATCAACCCCCAACGCCCGGCTCTCACTCCTCACTCGCCGCCGATTCCGGGGGCAGCGGTGCCGACCCCGGGTCAATGCCGGCGAGCGTCGAGACCTCGAAGGCGATCAGGTACGTCCGCGCCACCAGTCGGACCGGAAGCGCGAGGGCCACCGTGGCGGCGACCGCACAGACCAGCACCGCGACGAGGACGACCCCACCCGCGGTCGTCCCGACCAGTGCCCCGAGTCCACCGAGCGGAACCGCTGCGAACACCAGCGCGACGAGGGCGACCACGCCGACGACACCGCCCGCAAAGGCGATCGCGACGGCCTGAACGAATCCGACGCCGGCCGCGACGACCGCGTGGACCGCGAGGTAGGCGACAACGTCGAGCGGCGATCCGCGGACCGACGACCACACCCGACGCCACCCGGCGAGGACGCCCGTCTCGCGGGCGACCATCGTCGGCGAGACGAGTTCGAACGTGAGACGGCTCCCGAGGACGCAGACCGCCGCGAACACGACGCAGAACGCGCCGAGCGCCGCGGTCCCGACCGTCGACAGGCCGGAGAGACCGCCCGTCGAAACGCCGAACAGCCGGGTCGGCTCGGAGTCGGCGGCGACAGCGAACGCGACGGCGGGGACCGCGGCCGCGGTCGCGAGCGTCGCCGTGACGCCGAGGACCCCCAGCGCCTGCCGGAACCGAGCGCGGAACGGTCGACGGAGCGCGACCTCATTCGTCGCGAGCGCGTCGTAGAAGACGAGCCGAAGCGCGACCGAACACGCGGCGAGAGCGACCGCGACGATCAGCGCTCCGACGACGATCGCGACCACCAGCGCGTCGTCGAGGCCCGCGACGCGCTCGGCGGCCCGACCGAGGGTGCCCTCGACACCGATCGGTATCGACCCCGATCCCGCCGGTTCCGCCCCCGGCAGGATCGGAACCGAATCGGTCCCTGCGGGAGAGATCTCGGTCCACAGACCGATTCCGGCGGCCGAAACGCCGACGCCCGACGAGCCGACTCGCGACGCGCCGGCCGTCCCGCCGGCCATCACGAGAGCGAGGAACGCGAGTTTCGCCCACCGTACCGCCGCGAAGGGAAAGAGGAACCGCCGCGTCGCGTCGACGGCGCGGTCGAGCGCGTCGACGGCGTGCCAAGTCATACCGACCGTTCGACGAAGAGCGTCAAATAGGCTGGCACCTGCGCCGTTGAAGATCGCCTTCCGACCCGCAGCCGTTTAGGGGGGACACGACGAATCGACCTCCATGAAGGTCCGCGGCGAACGCGAGTGCCAGTCCTGCGGCACGCGGTGGTCGTACTACGAGACCGGCTCCGTCGCGTGTCCGAACTGCGGCGACTTGCGCAGCGTCGGCGTCGATGCCCGCACCGCGCACACCGACGCGACCGTCACGCTCGACCTCTCCGCGCACCGGGAGCGGTTCGGCGAGGCGTCCGAAACCCTCCCCCGCTCCGGGGTCGACGACCTCCAGACGGACCTCCGAGAGTACTGTCGACGGCGCGGGTTCATCGACGGCGGACGGCTCGCACCCCTCGACGACACCTACCTCGCGGCCCGCGAACTGCTGGAGGCCGTCGACTGTTTCCAACGGCTCCGGGACCCGACCGACGCCGACCGCGAGTACCTCCTCCGGCTGCTCGCCGGTGCCGACGACGGCGAGCGACCGCCGGCTGACGAGATCCCGGCCGCGCTCCGGGAGGCGAAGGGGATGGCGGCCGTGCGCGCGGTCGAGGCGTACCGGAGCGACGCCCTCGACTTCCTCGACGAGCTCGAAGCCGGCACCGAGCTGGATGGTGCCGACGACGGCGACGCCACCGACGATACCGACGGAACCGGGGCGGACGACACCGACGGAACCGGGGCGGACGACGCCGACGGAACCGGGGCGAACGACGCCGACGGCAGCGACGACGACGGTCCGACGGTCACCGTCGAGGGGGATCGACCCGAAGTCAGGATCGGCCCGGCCCGAGACGCCTTCGAGCGCC